>JASIGS010000634.1 GCA_030052355.1 Streptosporangiaceae bacterium
TTCCGCCGGTACGCCTCAAGCGAGACCACGTTGGAGCGGGCGGCTCTGGCCGGACGATCGCCAGGGCGCCCCGTTGCCGTGGTCACGCGGTCCTCGGCGAGCTGGTGAGGTACGTCGCGCTGAAGTCCTTGTCGCCGTGCGCGTCCACGCCTTGCTCCAGCCGGTGGCGCACGGCCGTCAGCAGCGGCAGGTCCAGGCCGTGACTAGCCGCCGCCTGCTCGATCAGGCTGGCGTCCTTGGCCGCGAGGCTCAGCCGGAACGATGGCTCGAACTCGCGCCGCGTCATGAGGTCGGCCTTCACCCGCAGGTACGGCAAGTCCAGGGCGCCACCTTCGATCGCGTCGAGGAATGACTGAGCCGACAGGCCGAGTCCCTCCGCCAGGGCGACCACCTCGGCGCCGGCCTCCACGACCGACAGCACCCAGCTGTTGGTGACGAGCTTCAGCGCGGTGCCGGCACCGCTCTCCCCCAGCCACAGCGTGCGCTGCCCAACGACGTCGAACACCGGCTGCACGATGTCGCGCGCGCTGTCCGGCCCGGATGCCAGGACGACGAGCTCCCCACGCTCGGCTACCTGGGTGGCGCCAAGGACCGGGGCATCCACCAGGGCCACCGCGTGCTCCGCCGCCAGCGCGGCGCACGCACTGGTACCGGCCTCGCCGATCGTGCTCATCTGCAGCCAGACAGACCGGCCGTTCATCTTGGCTAGTGCCCCGTCGGGTCCGGCCATCGCAGCGAGAACCGCGTCGGCATCGGACATCATGGTCAGCACGACGTCGGCGCCCATCGCGGCCTCCGCGGGGGTCGCCACCACCGCCGCCCCGTCGCCCGCGAGCGGCCTTGCCTTGCCGCCCGACCGGTTCCAGGCGCGCACCTGGTGCCCGGCCCTGGCAAGGTTGCGCGCCATGGCGAAGCCCATCAGGCCGCCGGCGCCGAGCACCGCCACCGGACCAAGGTCGCCGCGGGCCCCGGCACGGTCGTGCGTCACCTGCCAGCCTCCCCGTGCCGCATGCACCGGCCTCCCGCCTCTAACGCTCCCTACGGCTCCGCCTACCCACGCTGCCTGCGGATACGCATCACAAGAGCATGCTTTACGTCGCGATTGCCTGGCCGCCTGCCCGCGCACCAGCGGAAGACCTCGCGTGCTCACGGTGCCCGTCCTATGCTGGCCCGGGCTTGTAGCATTGCCGCACCTAGCACAAATGACGATGAGCGGGTCGACATGGTGGCAGAGGACGTTAGTTCCGGCAGCGCCCAGTGGGACGAACTGCCGGACCGCATCCGGGTGCTGCTGATCGAGGATGACGACGGCGACGCCCTCATCGTCGAGGAGTTGCTGCACGACGCTGGCGCGCCGTTCGCCGTACGGCGGGCGCGTTCGCTCGCCGACGGGCGAGCCGCACTCGGCGGCGTCGGCTGCGTCCTGCTCGACCTGGAGCTGCCCGACTCGCGCGGCCTGCACGGAGTCCGCTGGCTGCGCGAGTCCTGGCCCAGCATGCCCGTGGTCGTCCTGACCGGCATCTCCGACGAGCACCTGGGCGAGGAGGCGGTCGGCGCAGGCGCTCAGGACTACCTGGTCAAAGGCCAGGTAGACGGGTTCCTGCTGAACCGTGTCGTGCGGTACGCGGTCGAACGTCAGAAAGCGGAGGAGACCCAGCAGCAACTGCGTGAGGCACGGCTCTACGCGGCGGAGAATGCCCGGCTCGAGCGCGGGCTGCTGCCGTCGCCGCTGGTTTCCGACGCTCGACTGGTTGTACACGCCCGGTACCGCTCGGGCGCGCAGCAGCGGCTGATCGGTGGCGACTTCTACGACGTGGTGCAGGCCGCTGACGGCTGGGTACACGCCCTGGTCGGCGACGTCTGCGGTCGCGGTCCTGACGAGGCGGCACTCGGCGTCTGCCTGCGCGTTGCGTGGCGGACCATGGTGCTCGCGGGGCGGCCGGTCGCGGAGGTGCTCGCCGCCGTCCAGCAGGTGCTGGAGCACGAGCGGCCGCATGAGCGCCTGTTCGCGACGCTGTGCATGCTGTCGGTGGCGCCAGACCGCAGTCGCGGCCGGCTGCACCTGGCGGGCCACCCGCCGCCGCTGCTCCTGACACCGGACGGTCTGCTGGAGCTGCAGGCGCCGACCTGCCTCCCGCCCGGCATCGTGCACCAGGCCGACTGGCCGTCCGCCGAGGTACAGCTGGGCCCGAGCTGGTCCGTGCTGCTCTATACCGACGGCCTGATCGAGGGAAAGACCGGCGCCGGTCCCGAGCGGCTCGGCAGCGACGGGCTCATCCGGTTGATCGAGAAGACCCGCGCGCAAGCCGCCACGCACCCGGAGCCGGGCCCGGACGGTGATCGGCAGCTGATCGACGACGTCATCGCTGAGGCGCAGGAGCTCAACGGCGGCGACCTCGATGACGACCTGGCGGTCATGGTGATCACGTGCTCGGAGCTCTCCGGCCCATGACAGGAAACCAGGCGGGCGCGGACGAGCTGGGGCGCGCCAGCCAGGGACGGGCCGATCAGGTACGGCCCGATCA
>JASIGS010000635.1 GCA_030052355.1 Streptosporangiaceae bacterium
TCTGGCGACTGGGCCGGGTTGTAGCGGTAGACGAGGCTGTCGGAGACCAGTTCCCGGTCCATCGCGTCCAGCGTGGACAGCCACATCGGGTCAGTGGCCGCGATGAACCCCTCCAGGGGCATGAGCAGCAGCGACGAGTCCAGCACGTCGGTCTCGTAGTGCTGGGTGAACGCCTTGACCTTCTTGTTCCAGCCGCGCGCCATGATCTGGTTGTAGATGCGGTCACGCTCGATGACCCACGTCGCAACGTTGGCGGGCCGGCCGTGTCGCTCGGCGAGCCGGATCGCCCGGTCGAGCGCCACCCAGCACTGGAACCGGCCGTAGGTGAAGTCCCGTCGGCCGCCGCGGGTCTCCCAGACCCCCTCGTCGGGCTGGTCCCAGTTGTCCGCGACCCAGTCGACCATCCGCGCCATGGCGATCCAGCCTTCGTGCGCGATCGGCAGCCCGAAGCGGTCACCGGCGAGCACCGCATCCATGGCCTCGCCGTAGATGTCCAGCTGCAACTGGTCGGCGGCGCCATTGCCGATGCGGACCGGCCGGGAGCCGCGCCAGCCCTCGAAGTGGTCAAGTATCTCCTCGGTCAGGTCCGACGAGCCGTCCACCCGGTACATGATCTTGAGCGGACCTGACCCGTCGGCGCCCTTGCTCTCGGTCCCCCGGTCGCGCATCCAGGCAGCGAACTTTGCTGCCTCCTCCGCGTAGCCGAGGCCGAGCAGGGCGTGAATGGACAGTGAACCGTCGCGTATCCAGGTGAACCGGTAATCCCAGTTCCGCTCGCCGCCTGCCTGCTCGGGGAGGCCGAAGGTGGCCGCGGCGACGGGCGCACCGGTCGGCTCGTAGGTGAGCAGCTTGAGCGTCATGGCCGACCTGGTGACAATCTCGCGCCAGCGCCCGGCGTAGGTGGAGCGGCCCAGCCAGCCCTTCCAGTACGCCGCGGTGTCGGTGGCCAGCCGGTCGAGCTCCGCGGGCGGGAGTGAGCGCGGCTTGCCGCCCATGGACTCGAGCACGACGCCGCCCGTCTGGCCCTCGCGCAGGGTGAACGTGGCGCGCAGCCCGTCGCCCGCGCGCTCGACCTTCGCACCCCCCGCCTGCTCCGTGCGCCTGCCCGAGGAGTGCAGCGTCAGTTCCTGCCCGCCTTGCGTGCGGAACACGGCCCCGAGGTCCGACAATTCGACTTCGTGCTTGGCGCGCCCGTAGTCGAAGCGCGGCTGCAGCTCGAGCACGAAGTGCATGGTGCCGCGGGCCACCCGCAGGTGCCTGACCAGCCGGTGCTTATCCGTCGGTTTGCCCTCGATGACCGGCATGAAGTCGGTGACCTCGCCGACGCCGTCCGCGGTCATGAACCGGGTGATGAGCATGGCGGTGTTGGGCAGGTAAAGCTGCTTGCTCACGTAGTTCTCGGTGGCCGGCCCGATCTTGAAGAAACCGCCGCGGTTGGCGTCGAGCAGGGAAGCGAAGACGCTCGGCGAGTCGAACCGCGGACAGCAGAAGAAGTCGATCGTGCCGTCGTTGGTCACCAGCGCCGCGGTCTGCAGATCGCCGACGAGCCCGTGATCACTGATGCTCGGGTACTGCTCCACGGTCGCCTCCTAGGGATTGGCATGGGCCGGCCACCGCAGGCTCCCGGCGGCGGCACGCGGCCACAGTCGCACCGGCGGGGCGCGGCCACATCACCCCCGCCGGATGATTTGGCGGCCGGGCGCGCCCGGCCGGAGGCAGCGGCGGCGAATCACCCCGTGCGGGTGGTGCGGGCGGCCGCATCCAGTAGGAACGTGCGATGCGGTGGGCTGATGCGGGAAGGAGCGGACTAATGCCAACGACGGCGTGGCGGTTTGCCAGCACCGAGGGCGCCGATGGCGCCGTGCTCAAGCTCAAGGGCCTGGACGCACAGGACCTCATCGACGTTCAGGACGTCACTGTCCTGCGCTGGCCGCACTACGCGGGCGGGCCCACGGTGCAGGAGCACGTGACCGACTCGGGCACCATGGTTTCCTCGATCGTGCGCAAGATCAAGCACGAAACGATCGACGGCTCGATGATCGAGACCGTCAAGACCGACCTGATGCCGGGCACTTCGGCGGTCGTGGTGCTGAGCTCGGGCGCGGTGATCGACCAGGTAGCGAGGGCGTTCGAGGACAGCGGGATGGAGCTGATCCGGACCGACCTCTCGGTGCCTGACCAGGACAGGCTGAGGGCGATGATCAGGCAGGCCCAGCAGGGCCAGTAGCAGCAGGCCCGGTGACGGCCGGCTATCCGGGCTCGTCGCCGCGCTTGACCAGCACGACCGGGCAGGCCGCGTGCGCGGCACAGGCCTGGCTGACCGAGCCGAGCATGAGCCCGGCGAACGGAGACCGTCCCCTGATGCCGAGGACGAGCAGGTCGGCATCCTTGGACGCGATGATCAGAGACTCCGTCGGGTCGCCCTGGGCGATCAGCGGCAGCAGCGGCACAGGCGGGGACGGGGCGACCTCGCTGACCGTCTTGATCAGGAAGTCGTGATAGGTCCGTTCCAGTTCGTCCTTGTCGTAGGCGCCTGGTATAGACAGGAACGGAAGCTGCCAGCAAAACAGCGCGGTCACCTGACCGGACGAGTGGCTTGCGGCCTCGGCGAGGGCCCAGCGGAGCGCGGCCGTGCTGTGCGCAGACCCGTCCACCCCGACGACGACTTTGTAGGTCATGCTGGCTCCAGGCTGACTTGCACGGGCGAAAGCGCCTCGGCGGAGAGTTCTTCGAGGCTCTTGCCCTTGGGTTCGGGCAGCAGCACACCGGTCAGCACCAACCCGGCGATCGCGACACACCCTGCGATGACTTCCGCGCCGCGGATTCCCAGCGATGACGCCAGGAAGTCGGGGAAAAGAAATGCGCCGAGGAACGCGCCCAGCTTGCCGGCTCCGGCTGAGATCCCGTGGCTGGTCGTCCGCACCTCAACCGGGAAGATCTCGGCGGGGTAGACGAACGTGGTGGTGTTCGGCCCGAACTCGGTGAAGAAGTAGCTGACGCCGTACAGCACGATGAAGGGCGTCGCGTTGACCGTGACGCTCGGGACGATGCCGATTACCAGGAACAGCAGCCCCATCAGCGCGAAGCCCAGGACCTGGATCCGCTTGCGGCCGGTGCGGTCGAGTAGCGCGATCGCGAGAAAGTAGCCGGGCACGGCGAAGACGGCGAAGATCGCGAGCTCGATGAGGGTGTTGTGCAATTCCGATGCCTTGGGATTCAGCAGAGCGAGTATCTCCGGCGCTGAGATGCTGTTGCCGTAGTAGCAGAAGTCGAGCAGCGCCCAGGCACCCGCCGTGCCGATGAGCCAGAGCAGCATCCGCTGGTTGCGGGCCAGGATGCCGAAGCCCTCAAGCGCTCCCTGGGGGTGGCGCGCCTTCGACTCGGCCGCGGCGGCAGGGGCGGCCACCGTGCCGGTTGCCGCGGCGATGGCGGCCTCGGCCTCGTCCGCAGCGCCGCCCGCCATCGCGAACCGTGGCGTCTCGTGGATCTGCCGGCGCAGGTAGAACACCGCGAGGCCGGGGATGGCCCCGAGGGCCAGCAGGATCCGCCACGTGGTGTCACCGGAAAGGTGGCCGGCCAGCAGCGCGGAGGCGATGAGGGGGCCGATGATCAGGCCGGCGCCCTGCATGGCGAAGACCAGGCCGACCATGCGGCCGCGCGACTGCTTGCCGGAGTACTCGCTCATGATCGTGGCCGAGACTGGGTAGTCGCCGCCGATGCCGATGCCGAGTATGACGCGGCATACCAGCAGGAACGCGTAGTTCGGCGCGAACGCCGACGCGATCGCGCCGACGGCAAGGATCAGGACCTCGTAACCGTAGATCCGCTTCCGGCCGAGGATGTCGGCGACCCGGCCGAAGACGATCGCGCCGACCGCAGACGCCAGCAGGGTTGCCGAATTCAGCCACGAAACCTGGGCAGTAGAGAGCGACCACTCCGATTTGAGCAGGTATACCACGATGCCGATGACGAAAAGATCGTAGGCATCGGTGAAGAATCCCATGCCAGAGACGAACATGATCTTCAACTGGAAGCGCGAGATTCCGCCCTGGTCGATGGCGTCGAAGTCGGCGGATCCCGGTAATGCCGCGGCAGCTGCCTGGTCGCTCATGGCAGCGAAAGTACGGCCGATCCGCAAACGTCAGCAGACGTGCGCCAGAACCGGAAACGGCGTGATCGCGAACAGCGCATACGCGGGGGCCTCTGACGAGCCCGATCGTGCCTCCCGGGCGGGAAGCTAGGCGTCACCCTCCCGCACGAGGACCACCGGGCACGGTGAGCTGGCCGCGCAGGCCTGGCTGACCGAGCCGAGCATAAGCCCGGCGAATCGCGACCGGCCCCTCGTGCCGAGCACCAGGACGTCTGCTCCCTTGGCCGCAAGGATCAGCGACTCGATGGGGTCGCCTTGGGCGACCAGCGTCGTCAGCGGCACACCCGGCGATGGCGCGATCTCATTGACCGTTGACACGAGGTACTTCTTGTAGGCGTCCTCGAGTTCGTCGATCTGCGCGGCGCCTGGGACCGACAGGAACGGCGGCTGCCAGGCCAGCACGGCCGTCACCTCGCCGGAGTGCTGGCCGGCCTCCGCCAGCGCCCAGCGAAGCGCCGCGGCCGAGTGCGGCGACCCGTCGACGCCAACGACCGCCTTGAACGTCATGCCGTCGCCGCCTGCGCTGGCTGGTACGTCTGCCCGAGCGCCTCGGCGGACAGGTCCTCGAGGCTGCGGCCCTTGGGCTCGGGCAGCAGCGCCACCGTCAGCGCCAGCCCGGCGAAGGACACGACGGCCGCCAAAATTTCGGCGCCGCGTATGCCCATCGACGAGGCAAGAAAGACCGGGAAGAGGAACGCGCCGGCGAAGGCGCCGAGTTTGCCGGCGGCCGCTGAGATGCCGTGGCCGGTCGTGCGGACCTGGAGCGGGAACAGCTCGGCTGGATAGATGAAGGTCGTGGTGTTCGGCCCGAATTCGGTGAAGAAGTAACTGACGCCGTACAGGATGATGAAAGGTGCGGCGTAGGCCGTTACCGCCGGTATGAGGCCGATCAGCAGGAACGCCAGGCCCATGATCGCGAAGCCGGTGACCTGGATGCTCTTGCGCCCGGTCTTGTCCAGCAACAAGATCGCGACGATGTAGCCGGGCACCGCGAAGACCGCGAAGATCAGCAGCTGGACCAGCGTGTTGTGGAGCAGGGAAGCGTGCGGGTTCAGCAGCTTCAGTATCTCCGGTGCCGAGATGCTGTTGCCGTAGTAGCAGAAGTCGAGCAGCAGCCAGGCGCCGGCCGTGCCGATCAGCCACAGCAGCATGCGCTGGCTGCGGACCAGCACGACGAACCCGTCAAGGGGACCCTGGCTAACCCGGGCGGTCGACTCATGCGCGGGCGCCCTCGTCTGGGCTGCGCCGGTCGCGTTCGCGATCGCGGCGTTGGCTTCTTCCGTTGCCCCTCCCGCCATGGCGAACCGCGGTGTCTCGTGGATCTGGCGGCGCAAGTAGAACACCGCGAGGCCGGGGATGGCGCCGAGGCCGAGCAGGATCCGCCAGGTTGTGTCGTTGGACAGGCCGGATGCCAGCAGGATCGAGGCGACGAGCGGTCCCACGACGAGACCCGCGCCCTGCATGGCGAAGACCAGGCCGACCATGCGGCCGCGCGACTGCTTGCCGGAGTACTCGCTCATGATCGTGGCCGAGACCGGGTAGTCGCCGCCGATGCCGATGCCGAGGACGACGCGGCAGACGAGCAGGAACGCGTAGTTAGGCGCGAACGCGGATGCCAGCGCGCCGATCGCGAGGATCAGCACTTCGTAACCGTAGATCCGCTTCCGGCCGACGATGTCGGCGACCCGGCCGAAGACGACGGCTCCGACCGCGGACGCGAGAAGCGTGGCCGAATTGAGCCAGGAAACCGCGCCGGTGGACAGGTGCCACTCGGTGGTCAGCAGCGAGACGACGATGCCGATGACGAACAGGTCGTAGGCGTCGGTGAAGAAGCCCATGCCAGAGACGAACATGATCTTCCACTGGAACCGGGTGATGGGGGCGCGGTCAAGCGCACCGAACGCGTCCGGCTGCGGCGTCGTCTGCGTCCTGTTGGCCATGCGACCCAAGCTACTTTCAGTAGCTAGATGTCACTGAAAGTGACCCCCCGGATGTGGCCGAATGGGGTAAACGGAAAGTGAACGGACTAGCGGCTATCGGGGGTAGACGTCCCGCGCGCCATCTCCCTGACGGTAACGTCGGCCAGCAGCAGCCCGGCGATGAGCTCATCGATCACCCGCTCGCCGTCGATCGCGCCGCAGCTGAACAGGTCGATCGCGATCAGGCTCTCTTCTGGCCAGGTGTGCAGGGACAGGTGCGACTCGGCCAGGATCAGCAGCAGCGTGATCGCGCCGTTCGGAAACTGCACGTGACTCACGTCCAGGACATGCCCGCCGCCGGACACCACGGCGGCGGTCGCCAGGCCGGTCAGCGCGGCAACCTCGGTGACGGGAGACTCAGCCGTGCACCGCGCGTCCAGCGCGTACAGCCGCTTCGGGCAGGTAGCTTCCTGCCTTCGCAGGTCGACGTATGCGCTCGCCGCTTCGGTGCCCGACATGATGTGCAAGATACCGTAGCCCTGCAGGGCAGCGGTTGGCCCGGGGACGACCAGCAGGGCGAATACATGGACATGGACACAGTGGTTGCGGAGGTGGCCGCCGCGGTCGGTCTGGCCGAGGGCGAGTCGGGCATCCGCGACATCTTGCGTGCCGTGCTCACTGCCGAGCCCGCGGCCGTGCGCGAGGTCAGCCGGCTCGCCGAGCTGCCGGTGCCGATAGTCGCGGCCGCCTGCAACGAGCTGCGCAAGCGCGGCGTGGTGGCGACGCAGCGTCCCGTCCGGCTAACCGCCGAGGGGCTGGCCGTCGTGGCCGCCGCCCTCGGCGGCGCGCTGCCAAGGGCGTCCTGCGTGGCGTGCGGCGGGCGCGGCGTGGTGATCCCGGCTGAGCTGGCGGGCCTGGCGGACGCGCTGCACGTGGCCGCCGACGGGGGGCCGGGGGCCAAGGCCGAGCTCGACCAGACGCACTGCACGGTGGCCACGAAGATAAGCCGCGTGCTGCGCATGCAGGAGGCCAACGCGCTGGCCGGCCAGCGGATCCTGGTGCTCGGCGACGACGACCTGGTGTCGCTGGCCGTCGCCGGTCTCGCCGAGCGGTCAGGTACCCAGGCTTCGCTGCGGCGGCTGGCAGTGCTCGACGCCGACGGCGACGTCCTCGACTGGATCGCTGCCCAGCTGAAGGACACTGCGGTACACGCCGAGCTTGTCCGCCACGACCTGCGCAAGCCGCTGCCCACGGGCCTGGAGGACGGCTTCGACGTGGTGCTCACCGACCCGCCGTACACAGTGGCCGGGGCTGAGCTGTTCCTGTCGCGTGCGGTGTCAGCGCTGGCGCCCGAGGCGGGAAGGCACGTGTTCTTCTCCTTCGGCGCGCGCAGACCCGACGAGACCATCGCGGTACAGCGGGCGATAGCGGAGATGGGGTTGGTGGTCAGGTCGCTCACGCCGGGTTTCAACGAGTACCTGGGCGCCGGCGTGCTGGCCGGCATCAGCCACCTGTACCACCTGCGCAGCACGGCGGGCAGCGAGCCGCTCATCAGCGGGGACTACGACGGCCCGCTCTACACCGCGGACAGCAGGCAGGGGACACGGCGAGGGTACCGTTGCGCCGCCTGCAAGCAGGTGCATGAGGTGGGGCCGGGCGGGCGCTGGCCGAAGATATCGGCGCTCCAGGATGTGGGGTGCCCGAACTGCGGCGGCAAGGTGTTCCGGCCCATGGCGCTGGTGCGCGGGGAGCAGCCGTGACCGAACCCGGCTACCTGGTGAGGCGGGCGACCGAGCGCGACCTGGATGCGATCGTGGGCTACGAGATCGAGATCGCCAGGGCCTCCTTCGCCGAGGACGCGATCACCGACCCGGCGTTGCACCGGAAGCGGGTCACCGGCGCCCTGGCCAGTCCCGGCGAGATCATGCTGATCGCGGTGGCGAGGGAACGCCCGCAGCAACCTGAGGGGTGGGCCTGGCTGTCAGCGCGGACCAACTCGCTGACCGGCCAGCGTTACGGGAACTTCAGGTCGCTGGCGGTGTCAGACGTGGCCGACCGCAGCCTGATCGGCGAGCTGCTGCTCGCGGCGGTGCTCGCAGCGGCGGACGAGGCAGGGCTTGGTCAGCTCACCGGAAAGGTGCACGCGTCGAACCTGGGCATGCGGGCGCTCTACCGCAAGTTCGGCTTCACCGCGACGCACATCACGATGGAGCGGAAGGCTCCAGCGCCATGATCAGCCATGCCGTCATCAAGTGCGTGGTCTGGGACATCGATAACACCCTGCTGGACGGCGTGTACCTGGAGTCGACGGAGGAACTGCCGGCGGCGGATCCGGTGCTGGTCGGCCTGCTGCACGAGCTGACCGGGCGCGGCATCGTGCAGGCGCTCGCCAGCAGGAACCCGCCGGACGCGGCGCGGTACGTGGAGCGGGTCACCGGCGCGCAGTTCGCCGCGGCCGAGTGCGGCTGGGGCAGCAAGGCCGACGCGGTCGCCAGGATCGCTGCCGACCTCGGCCTGTCGCCTGACGCTGTCGCGTTCGTCGACGACGACATGCTCGACCGGGCCGAGGTCGCCGCATCGCTGCCTGACGTGCTGGTGCTCTCGCCGGAGGACGCCGCCGGAGCCGCCGGCTGGCCGCAGTTCAGCCCCCCGGTGGTGACCGCTGAGGGACGCCGCCGGGGTGCCATGTACGCCGAGCGCCGCCGCCGCCAGGCCGCGGCCAAGGCGTTCGCCGGGACACGAGACGAGTTCCTCCGGCAAGCCGGGACAAGAGTGGCGATCAGGCCGGCCGAGCCGGACAACGTGGCCAGGCTGCATGAGCTGTCGGTGCGTACCCACCAGCTGAACTCGGCGGGCGTCCCGGTCAGCGAGGCGGAGTTTGCGGACATGATCTCCTCGCCACGGCGCCGGCTGGTAACCGTGTCGCTGGCCGACGACTTCGGTGACGACGGGCTGGTGGGGGCGGCGGCGTCGCAGCCAGGCCAGGACGGGTGGACGGTGCCGCTGGTCATGGTGTCATGCCGGGCGCTCGGCCGGGGCGTGCTCGATTCGCTGCTCGCCTGGCTGTGCCGCGAAGCGGCCCGGGCTGGGGCTACCCGGCTGCAGGTACCGTGCCTCGTGACGGCGCGTAACGTGCCGATGCGGCTAGCGCTGGCCGCCGCGGGCATGCGCGCCGAGGCGGGCGCGGAAAGTGCGGACGGCCGGTCGGTTTTCACCAGGTCGCTGGCCGGCGACCTCCCGGCGCTGCCCGAGTGGGTGTCCGCGCCGGAATCACCATGACGGACAGTGCGAGCGCGGGGGGACGACCCCCCAGCGGTGCTAGCGGGGGGGAAGAGTCCCGCGACATCACAGCAGAGCTGCGGGAGATTCTCGCATGGGCGACCGGCCGCGAGGACCTGCTCGGCATACCAGCGGACCTGCCGCTGTTCGGCGCGGGTGCGGGGCTCGACTCACTGGCGGGGACGCTGCTGCTGCGCCAGGTGCAGCGCCGCTACGGCGTCGACGTGGCCGCGGAGGACCTCAATCTTGACGCACTGGAGACGCTCGGAACGCTGGCGGCCTTCATAGCCGCCCGGGTGTGAGAGCCCGTTGCCGGCAAAGACCCGGGAGCCCTGGCTCGGCGCCAACCAGGGCTCCCGGGTGTCCGGAGGGATGCTCGTCAGCCTGTGTAGCTGTGCAGGTAGATGCGGCCGCTCGTGCTCCGTGCCACGTTGGCCAGCGTCCCGTTGACCAGCGCCGGGGCGTCGGCCGTCGTGTTGTTGTCGCCACTGACGTACCCGACCGCGCTCCACACGCCAGCGGTCAGCGTCTGGTAGCGGATGGCGAACCCGTCCGGTCCCTTGTAGGCAAGCAGCAGCGGGCCGCCACCGTGCACGCTCGCAGACGAGACGGCCGGGCCGGCTGTTGACTCCGCCACGAACTTGCCCGACGGCACCGAACCTTGCAGCGTCCACGGGATGGAGGCGTCGCCTTCCAGGCCGGTGCCCGGGTTGTCGGGGGTCGTCGCGTAGTCGATCGGCGCGGTGGTCGAGTCGCCCTTCCAGAACACGTAGACGGTCCCGGCGCCCCCGCTGACGATCTCGGTCAGCGCTGGCGCCGCGCTCGTCGTGGTCGGGTCAGTCTTGGTACCGGCGCCGATCCAGTTCGACTTGTCTGTCTTGGTACCCCAGGTGAAGGACCGGCCGTTGGTGCCGGCCTCGGTGCCGATCTCGTACCGGACGTGGCCGTAGGGGCCGCGATAGGCGACGATCACCCGCGGGTGCACGGCGTTGAGCGGGAACAGCACCGAAGGCGAGGCCGACGTCTCGGAGTAGAGCCCGCCAGGCAGGACGGTGGGCTTCGTCCAGCTGATCGTGCCGTTGCTGGCGGTGACTCCCTGCGAGTAGTCGATGGCGCTGAAGCCGCTC
Source organism: Streptosporangiaceae bacterium (assembly GCA_030052355.1). The sequence goes on from JASIGS010000635.1 coordinate 10,476, forward strand.
TTGCTGAGCGACTTCCAGACGACAAGCTCGGAGTCCTTGCCCTTGAGGTCGGTGTAGAACGAGGCTGCCGGTGAGGTGTTCGTGAAGGCGCCGGGAATGGTCAGCGACTTCGACCACTTGCCAGCGATCTCGAACTTGTAGTGCACCCTGTTGTCGTACTGGCCCTTCCAGGTGACGAAGAGCCCGTTGATGTTCTGGTTGGTCAGTGCGATCTGAGCCAGGCCTGGCGTGGTGTTCGTGAATGCGTTCGGAATTGCCGGATTGTTCGCCGACCATGGCGGGGTCGCTGCCATCGCGGTACCGGCTGCAGCAACTGCGCAGACCGTGCCCGCCGCGACCGCAGCAGCGGCCAGCATCGACTTCGGGCGGTTGAGCATCGCATCCCTCGCGTTCTGTGGGTGACCCCGCCGCTTCCTGCGGGAGGCAACTAGAACGCTAGGAAAATCGAGGAGGCACGTCAGCGTGTAATCCCTTGGACTTGGCTGAGAGGTTCCTGTGATCGCCCGGCCCGGGGGCAGGGGCGACGCCTAGCCGCACCGGCCTGCATGATTGGACACTGGTGCCCTCGCCGACGGCCAGATGGGAGCGCGCTGGTGGCGGTCACGCCGACATTCCCGAGCCGCGAGACGCTCGGCAGGCTCAGGTTCCGGCCGCTGGACGTCGGCGTCGGCGTTGCCGTGCTGCTGCTCGTCTACATAATCGTCAGGGTCGGAGCGGGTGCCCGCGCCCCCATCCATCCGTCGACCACGATCAGCCTGGCGCCGTCGAACCTGCCGTACTACGCCGCCCGAAGCTTGCTGCGGATGTTCATCGCGCTGTTCTTCGCCTACGCGTTCAGCCTCGGCTACGCCTACGTCGCGGCACGCAGCCGTCGCTGGCGCCGCGTGCTCATTCCAGCACTTGACATCCTGCAGTCGGTGCCGGTGCTTGGGTTCCTCGCGGTGACCGTCACGTTCTTCGTGGCCCTGTTTCCTGGTTCGGAGCTCGGGTTCGAGTGTGCGGCGATTTTTGCTGTATTCACCTCACAGGCGTGGAATATCACGTTCTCCTTCTACCATTCCCTGATCAGCCAGCCGAGCGAGTTCGACGAGGCCAGCAAGCTGATGGGGCTGTCGCGGTGGAAGCGGTTCTGGACCATCGACGTGCCAGGCGGTGCGATCGGTCTGGTCTGGAACGGGATGATGAGCTTCGGCGGCAGCTGGTTCTTCCTGACCGCGTCCGAATACATCGCCGTGACGGTCGGCAAGAAGCAGCTCCACTACACGCTGCCAGGGGTGGGGTCCTACGTTGGCGTCGCCGAGCGCGAGGGCAAGCTCGAGTACGTCATCTACGGCATCATCACCATGATCATCATCATCCTGGTGGTGAACTTCTTCTTCTGGCGGCCGCTGGTCGCGTATGTCGAGAAGTTCCGGGTCGAGCAGTCCGAGTCGGATCTGAAGGCCAGGTCGTTCGTGCTCGATCTGCTTCACCGGTCTAGCTGGCCCACGGTCATCGGCCGGGGGAGGCAGGCGCTGGCCCGGCCGGTGAACCAGTTCATGGGGCGGGCTACCGGCCTCGACCAGCTCAGGCTCGAAGGCCACGCTACCCGTCGCCGCACGGCAGACCTTGCCTTCGCGGCTGCGGTTACCCTGGTCCTGGCCTACGGCCTGTACAGCATGATCGCTTACGTCGCCACCGGCTCAGACGGGCTCGCGGTGTTCGGCACCACCTTGTACGACGGGTTCCTGACCTTCCTGCGGGTGGTCGTGGTGGTCGCGGCCGCCTCGGCCATCTGGGTGCCCGTCGGGGTGTGGATCGGCTTCAACCCGAGGGTCGCGCAGTTCATGCAGCCGATCGTGCAGGTGCTTGCGAGCTTCCCGGCGAACTTCATCTTCCCGTTCGCGATCGTCATCTTCCTGGACATTCACCTCAGCCTCAACTTCGGTGCAATCCTCCTGATGGCGCTGGGCACGCAGTGGTATGTGCTGTTCAATGTCATCGCGGGAGCCAGCGCGGTGCCTTCCGACCTGAAGGAAGCCATGGACAACCTGGGCGTGCGCGGCTGGAAAAGGTGGCGCCGGTTCATCCTGCCCGGCATCTTTCCTGCCTACGTCACCGGCGCGATCACGGCGGCTGGCGGTGCCTGGAACGCCACGATCGTGGCCGAGATCGTCACCTACAAAGACCACACCCTGGTGGCACGGGGCCTGGGCAGCTTCATCAGCCTGAACACCGGTAACCTGCCAGAACTGTTCGCGGGGCTGCTCGTGATGGCTATCTACGTGACCGGGCTGAACGCGCTGCTCTGGCGCCGCCTGTACCGCCTGGCCGAGACGAAGTTCGCGCTGGCATGAGCAGTTCGGCGACCTCGCAGGCTGCGCGGGCACGGGAGACGACCGGAACGCCGCTGATCAGCGTACGGTCGCTGAGCAAGTCGTTCTCCGGCCCTGGTGGCCGTCCGCTGCCCGTCCTCGAGGACATCAACCTGGACGTCGCCGAAGGCGAGTTCGTCGCCTTGCTCGGCCGCAGCGGCAGCGGCAAGTCCACCCTGCTCCGCTGCATCGCGGGGCTGATGGCGCCAACCAGCGGCGAGGTGCTGTTCCGCGGCCAGCGGCTCGTCGGCACGAACCGCGAGACCTCGATGGTGTTCCAGACGTTCGCGCTGATGCCGTGGCTCACCGTGCAGCAGAACGTGGAGCTCGGCCTGGAGGCACGCGGCGTGCCGCCGGAAGAGCGCTTGGAGCGGGCGCTGCGTGCGATCGACATCGTCGGCCTTGACGGGTACGAGTCCGCTTACCCGAAGGAGCTGTCCGGCGGCATGCGGCAGCGGGTCGGCTTCGCCCGGGCGCTGGTGGTCGAGCCTGCGGCCCTGCTGATGGACGAGCCGTTCAGCGCCCTGGACGTGCTGACGTCCGAGAACCTCCGCGGCGAGCTGCTCGAGTTGTGGGAAGGGCACCGTTTCCCGACAAAGACCATCGTGATGGTCACCCACAACATCGAGGAGGCGGTGCTGCTGGCCGACCGCATCCTGGTCCTGGGGACGAACCCTGGCCGGATCCGGTCCGACATGACCAACCCGCTGGCCAGGCCACGCCAGCGCCGCACGCCCGACTTCGATGCACTGGTCGACCAGATCTACCGGATGATGACGCACCGCGAGGAGCCGGCGGCTGTCCCGGCTGCCCAGGGCGCCGGGACAGGCACGGTGGGCGACACGCCGCTGCCGCAGGCGACCGTCGACGGGCTCTCCGGCCTGGCCGAGATCCTGCTGGCCCGCCACGGCGGTGCCGCCGACTTGGCTGACCTGGCCGACAGCCTCGGGCTGGAGGTAGACGACCTGCTGCCGCTCGTTGACGCGCTGGTGTTGCTCGGATTCGCCGACCTGCGCGGGGACCGACTCGACCTGTCCGGCAACGGCCAGGTCTTCGCCGGGGCCAGCATCCAGGACAGCAAGGAGATCTTCGCCAGGGCATCCCTGGACCGCGCGCCCCTGGTCCGTACCATCTACCGGGCTTTGCGTGGCAGCTTGGACGGTACGCTGCCAGCCGGATTCTTCACCGACATCCTGCGGAACAACTTCGGCGAGGAAGACGCGGCCAAGCAGCTCGACGTGGCGGTGAACTGGGGCCGCTACGCCGAGCTCTACGACTACGACGCGGCGCGCGGTCAGATCAAGCGAGAAGAGCTCGGCATCGGCGCCACGATCGCCGATGCGCCCGCACCGGCCAAGCGGGGCTCGCTCACCGTGTACCTGGGTGCGGCGCCCGGTTCCGGCAAGACGTTCACCATGCTCAGGGAGGGCCGCGAGCTGCGCGGCCTCGGCGAGGACGTCGTGATCGGGTTCGTGGACACCCGCGGCCGCAAGCACACGGAGGAAGCCATCGGCGGGCTGGAGATCGTGCCGCCGCGGCTCGCCGAAGACGAGCACGGCGGGGTCGCCAAGGAGATGGACCTGGCCGGTGTGCTCGCCCGCAAGCCCGACGTCGTCCTCGTCGACGACCTTGGCATGCACGCCGGGGCGATTGACGCGCTGCGGGACGCGGGTATCGACGTGATCAGCACGGCCGACGTGGCTGACGTGGAGCAGACCGCTGCGCAGGTGGAGGCCATCACCGGCAGGACCGTGGACCCGACGGTCTCGGCAGACATGCTGGCGAGCGCGGACGCGTTGCAATTCGTCGACAGTTCCCCCGAGGCCCTGCGCAAGCGGCTCGGGCACGGCAACATCTACCCGCCCGGCCAGGTGGAGGCGGCGTTGCATGCCGAGTTCCAGCCGGCCAGGCTCGCGTCGATGCGGGAGCTGGGGCTCGGGCTGGTCGCGCAGAGCGTGGAAGGCACGGGTGCCGCACGGACCCGGGAGCCACAGGACGTGCTCGTGGTCGTGCGGCACCCCGAACAGGCCCAAGCGCTGGTGCGACGCGGTGTCCGGCTCGCCCGCAGGCTCGGCTCGCGGTGCACGGTGCTCGCGCTCGGCCATCCGGGTGGTACCTCCGCCGAGCTGACGGGGGCTGTGACGGCAGCCGCCACGGCCGATGGAGCCACGGTGCTGACCAGGGACGGCCATGACATCGGCGCGGTGGTGGCCGCGGTCCAGGAGACCGGCGCGAAGCACCTGGTACTCGCGCCGCCGGCCGTCGGCGTGCTCGACCGCTGGCGCGTGACGCGCCTTGAACGGCTGGTCGCTGCGCTGCCCGAAGTGCACCTGCACATTCAGGGGCCTGGCTCCCTGACCTTGCCGGACGCCACGCCGGGCCCGGCGGGCCAGCAGGGCGCGACCGCCGACGGTGCGCGGCGCCGGCGCGGCCCCATCAGGGTCTACCTCGGCTACGCGCCCGGCTGCGGCACCACGACCGCGATGCTGGAAGAGGCGCTCAGGCGCCAGTCGCGCGGCACGGACGTGGTCGTCGGCGCCGTGCAAGCCCATGACCGCGAGCAGCTCACGGGGCTGCTCGAGCAGCTTGAGGTGATCGGAGACGGCAGCACGCTGGACACCGAAGCGGTGCTGGCCAGGCGTCCGGACGTCGCGTGCGTGGACGAGCTCACCGCCGGAACGACGACGGCTGAGCCCAGGTTCGCCGCGGCACGCCGGCTCGCGGATGCGGGCATCACCGTCGTCGGCACCGTCCAGCTCGGCAACCTGGAGCCCGACCGTGTCGCCGGGCAGCCGCTGGGCGTCACCGCGGCCGGGCTCGACGAGAACGCACTGGTCGCGATCGCCGACGAGATCGAGCTGGTCGACGTGCCCCCCTCTATCCTCATCGACCGGGTCAGGCGCGGCGAGGTGGTGCCGCCAGATCAGGTCGAGCAGGCGCTGGAGACGACGTACGCGATGGACAGCCTGCGCGCGGACAGGGAACGCGCGTTCCGTCTTGTCGCGGCACACGGCGAGCGCCAGCTCGCTGCTTACACCGGGGACGACCGGGATGCTCTGCCGCTAGCCGCGCACGAGCGATGGCCCAGCATCCTGGCGTGCCTCAGCCCGCGGCCTGGCATGGAGCGGCTGATCAGGCGCTCCGCGGCAATCGCGGCCCAGGTGGACGGCGTGTTCGGGGCCGCGGTGGTGCAGCTGGCGCGGCCGGGTCCGGCCGAGGACCAGCTACTGCTCGACTACGCCGCGCTCACGGAGCAGCTCGGCGGCGAGTTCGTGGTGCTTGATGGCCCGGCGGAGGCTGCCGCGCTCGCCCGGTACGCGGCCGACCACCAGGTGACCGAGCTGGTGCTCACCAGGTCTCCGGCCGGCTCACTGGGCAGGAACCTGACGCTGCGCGAGCTGTCCAGGCTCACCAGCGACACCGAGGTCCACCTGCTGCCCGAGGACGACAGGACGAGCTGAGCGTGACGGCTCATACGCCCTTCACGGCCACCACGCCGGTCCGGGTACCGACTAGCGCCAGATCGCCGGACAGGCTGGGCGAGGCGAAGTCGGGCAGCGAGCCGCCCAGGCCGATCTGGTGCCGGACCGTGCCGCTGCCAGGAGCGAGCTCGTACAGCACGCCGGTGTCCGGGCTGGCTACCCAGACCGCGCCGCCGCCGATCACCGGCGACCCCCACGCTGCCGACGGCCCGCGCCAGAGGACCCTGATGCGGCTGCCTGCCGTGTCCACGGCGGCCAGACCCCCCGATATGCACGGCACGTAGACGGTGACGCCGTTCACTGCCGGACCGCCGAAGGCCGCGCACACCGGCCCGGAGGCGAGCTGGCCGCCGACCCCGCCCAGGTGGCGCGCGTTCAGCAGGTAGCCCACCGCGCTCTTGCCGACCTGGAGGATCCGGCCGTCGGACATCAGCGCCGGCGACATCGAGCCGAGATCCAGGTCGTCGGCGCTCAGGGTCCGCCAGTCGGTCGGCGCGAACACCCCGATCCGCCGCAGGGCCGGAGTCAGCGCTATGACGGCGTCGCTGTCGTCGAATTTCGTCTCGGTGACCGCCCCGTTGCCATCACTCACGTAGATGGTGCCGTCCGAGGCGATCACCGGTCCGCCGGTGCCCCAGATGCCGGCCTGCTTGGCGGTCGGCACCACGAAGGACACGATCGCCCCGTGGCCGCTGGCGGGCATGCCCACCACGGTTCCCCGGTACGGCCCGCAGTCGCCGTAGTGCCCGCCGAACACGACGTAGACGCGGCCGCCCTCGACGGCAAGAGCGCCGCGCTGCTGGTCATAGGCGGGCTGGTGGTCGGGCGACGGGACGTCCCTGCGGAACGCCACCTTGCCGTCCGAAACCCGCAGGGCTGCCAGCACGTGTGTGGTCCGGCCGGACTGCGCGACGACGTACACGAGCTTGGTCTGCGGGTCGTAGACGGGGGTGCTGGTGATGCCAAGCGGATTGATGTTGCCGCACGGCTGGTCGCTGAGCGGAAGCGGGCTGCCGACCTTGGTGTGCCAGAGCACCTTGCCGTTTGCCCAGTTCAGGCCGAACACCTCGTCGGTTTCTGTCGCGGCGACGACGATGTTCCCGATCACCAGCGGCTGGCCGTAGACCGCGCCCCCGAGCGGCCTCGACCAGGCTACGGAGAGCTTCCCGGCCGCGGGCAGGCCGGCCGCATCACCGGTGCGGGCAGGGTTCAGGTGGTAGCCGGGCCAGCTCGTGGGGCCCGATGCCGCGGGGCTGGCCGGGGCGGACGTCGCGGACACGACCGCAGATGACGCTGGCGATGCCGCGCCGCTCGAAGCCGGCGACGTGGTGCACCCAACGACAAGCGGCGCAACCAGGACTAAGGCGAGCCGGAGCATCCGCACGTAGCCAGTCTGCATGGTGGCGACCGGCCAGGATAGGGTCGGCCATGCATACCTTGCGAGAGGCACATGACCGACCAGCGCCACACCATCAGCCCTGAGGGCCGGCCCGCCGGAGCCTCAGGACTGGTCGCCGGGGCAACGGCGGCGCCCGCGCAAGGCGTGGGGGAGCGGATCTGGACGATCCCTAACGCCATCAGCGTCGCCAGGCTGGCCGGCGTGCCGGTGTTCCTCTGGCTCGTGCTCGGGCTGCGGACTCAGGCGGGTGACTGGTGGGCCGTCGGCCTGCTCGCGGCGTCCGGGATCTCGGACTGGCTGGACGGCAAGCTGGCCCGCGCGCTGAACCAGCAGAGCCGGCTCGGCCAGGCGCTGGATCCCGCCGCGGACCGGTTGTACATCGTGGCCACCGTGGTCGCGCTCGCGGTACGGGGGATCATTCCCTGGTGGCTCGTGGGGCTGCTGGCGCTCAGGGAACTGCTGCTCGGCGTCGTGCTCGCCGCGTTGCGCAGGCGCGGCTGGGCACCGCTTCAGGTCAGCTTCGTCGGCAAGACGGCGACATGGTGCCTCCTGTACGCGTTTCCGCTGCTATTCCTCGGCTCGCACCACACCAGCTACGCCGAGACGGCCAGGGTCGCAGGTTGGACCTTCGCTATCTGGGGAAGTGCCCTGTATTGGTGGGCCGCGGGTCTGTACGTCGCGCAGGCCAGGCGGTTGCTGGTAGCGGCCGGGAAGGAGGCCAGGCGGCTGTGAAGCCCGTGGTTGCACCGTGAAGGCCGTCGTGATGGCGGGGGGCGAGGGCACCAGACTGCGCCCCATGACCGCCAACCAGCCGAAGCCGATGCTCCCGGTGGCGAACAGGCCGATCATGGAGCACGTGCTCAGGCTGCTGCGGCGGCATGGCCTCACCGAGACCGTGGTGACCGTGCAGTTCCTCGCCTCGATAGTGCGGAACTACTTCGGTGACGGCGAGGACTTCGGGATGAGCCTGCAGTACGCCACCGAGGAGACGCCACTCGGCACGGCGGGCAGCGTCAAGAATGCCGAAGACGCGCTGCGCGACGAGCCATTCCTGGTCATCTCGGGTGATGCCCTCACAGATCTAGATCTTTCCGACCTTATCGCTTTCCACAAGGACAACCAGGCGCTCGTGACCGTCGCTCTAGCGCGAGTGCCCGACCCGCTGGAGTTCGGCATCGTGATCGCCAGCGACGACGGGAAGATCCAGCGGTTCCTGGAGAAGCCCACCTGGGGCCAGGTGTTCTCGGACACCGTCAACACTGGCATCTACGTGATGGAGCCCGAGGTGCTGGCCGAGCTGCCAGCGGGCGAGGTCGTGGACTGGTCCGGCGAGGTGTTCCCGCGGCTGCTCGAGCGCGGAGCGCCGCTTTATGGCTGGGTAGCCGATGGTTACTGGGAGGACATCGGCTCGCCGGAGAGCTACTTCAAGGCGCAGGCGGATGTGCTGTCGGGGAAGGTCGACGTGCACATCGACGGCTTCGAGGTGTCGCCCGGAGTGTGGATAGCCGACGGCGCCGAGGTGGACCCGGACGCCGTGCTCACCGGGCCGCTGTGCATCGGCGACTACGCCAAGATCGAGCCGGGCGCGCGGGTGCGCGAGTTCACCGTGGTTGGCAACAACGTCATCGTCAAGGAAGGCGCGTTCCTGCACAGGGCGATCGTGCACAACAACGTCTACGTCGGCAGGGGCGCCCAGCTGCGCGGTTGCGTGGTCGGGAAGAACACCGACGTCATGAGCCTGGCGAGGATCGAGGAAGGCGCCGTTGTCGGCGACGAGTGCGTCATCGAGCCCGACGCCTACGTGTCCGCCGGCGTGAAGGTCTACCCGTTCAAGACCATCGAGGCGGGAGCCGTGGTCAACACGAGCGTCATCTGGGAGTCGCGCGGGCAACGCACGCTGTTCGGCCCGCGCGGGGTGTCTGGCCTGGTCAACGTTGAGGTGACGCCGGAGCTGTGCGTCCGCCTGGCGAGCGCCTACGCGACCACCCTGAAGAAGGGATCGGTGGTCACGACGTCGAGGGACGCCTCGCGGGCGGGACGGGCGCTGAAGCGGGCGGTACACGGCGCACTCAACGCGAGCGCGATCAACGTGGTCGACCTGGAAGCCCAGCCGATGCCGCTGGCCAGGTTCGAGACGGCGCGAAGCGACTGCAGCGGAGGGATCGCGCTGCGCACGACGCCAGGAGACCCCCAGTCGATCGACATAATCTTCATGGATTCCGACGGCGCCGACCTGTCTGAATCCGCGCAGCGCAAGCTCGAGCGGGTGTTCTCCCGGCAGGAATACAGGCGTGCCTTCCCCGGCGAGATCGCGGAGCTGAGCTACCCGCCGAGGGTTGTCGAGGCTTACACCCACGAACTGCTCAGGTGCACCGACATGACCGGCGTGTTCGGTTCCGGCCTGCGGGTGGTCGTGGACTGTGCCGGCGGCACGACCTCGCTGGTGCTGCCCACCCTGCTCGGCAAGCTCGGGGTCGACGTGCTGACGGTGAACAACCGGCTGGACGAGTCCTCACCGACCGAGTCGCTGGCCGCTGTCCGCGCCGGGATGCAGCGGCTGGCCGAGCTGGTGTCCTCGTCGGGCGCCGCGTTCGGGGTGCGGTTCGACCCGGTCGGAGAGCGGATCGCGCTGGTAGACGACCGCGGAGCGATGGTCTCCGACGAGCGCGCGCTGCTTGTCGTGCTGGACCTGGTCGCGTCCGAGCGGCGCAGCGGCCGGGTCGCCCTGCCGGTAACCACCACCCGGGTCGCCGAGGAGGTCTGCCGGTACCACGGAGTGCAGGTCGACTGGACGCCGACGTCGCTGCACGCGCTCTACGAGGCGACCGCGGCCCCGGACGTCATATTCGCGGCCGACGGCAAGGGCGGCTTCGTCGTCCCCGCGTTCTCCAGGTCGATCGATGGGATAGCGATCTTTGCCCAGCTCATTGGCCTGGTTGCCAGGACCAGGCTGACCCTGTCCCAGATCAAGGCCAGGATCCCCGAGTCGAACCTGCTCAAGCGGTCCATGCCGACCCCGTGGGCGGCCAAGGGCATGGTCATGCGCACGGTGGTTGAGGCCGCGGGCAGCAAGGAGATCGACACCACCGACGGCGTGCGGGTGATCGAGCCCGGGCGCGGCTGGATCCTGGTGCTGCCCGACCCGTCGGAAGCCGTGACGCACCTGTGGGCCGAGGGCGCCGACGCCGACAGCGCCCAGGCGCTGCTGGACGACTGGGCGGCCGTGGTGGAGCAGGCTGGCCGCTGACTCCGGCCGGCTGTGGCGTCCGGCTGATACCCGCAATCTGCGCCTCTGCCAGCTCCTCCCGGCCAGCACCGCTGCCCTGCCACGCGGGTGCTTCTTGCGCTAGTGCGCGGTCAGGAGGCGCTGAGTGGCCGCGAGGATGCCGTCTGACGTGAGAGAATCGCCAGATCGCACGCGGAGCGGCTTGCCCGCGCGACGGCCGTGTAGGAGGTGCTGGGCAGATGTGGCGACGGCGTCGCAAGGAAACCCAGCGGGGCTCCGGGCGACCGGAGACCGCAGGAAGCGGCGTCCCGGGCTCCGGATACCGACAGCCGCCCCGCCGGCGCGGACCGTGGGCTTCGCTGCGTGCGTGGCGGTTGGACCGGTCCAGGTCGGCGCAGGTAACGTTGACGGTGCCGCCGGAATACGCGCCTGTCGCCGCCTCAGCCGCGGGCATGGCATCTCCGGTTGCAGGTCCGACGAACGGGAGGCTCGGCGACCTGATGCCCAGCGTCTACTGCACCGGATGCGGTGAAGAGAACCCGGAGGGAGCGCGCTTCTGCGCGCGCTGCGGCAGTCCTCTCGTCCAGCCGGGCGAGCGGGCCGCCGAGGTCACGTCGACGATTTCGCTCGGCGGCGGCGATCTTGAAGGAGACCTCAGCGAGGAGTCGGCGGCCGACAGCGCGGCCATCTCGGCGCTGCCGCCCGGCACGGCGCTGCTGGCCGTGCGGCGCGGCCCCAACGCCGGCAGCCGGTTCCTGCTCGACAGCGACCTGACCCTCGTCGGCCGCCACCCGGATAGCGACATCTTTCTCGATGACGTGACTGTCTCCAGGCGGCATGCCGAGTTCTACCGCCACGGCGGCACCTTCATCGTCCGCGATGTCGGCAGCCACAACGGCACCTACGTGAACCGGGAGCGGATCGAGGAAGCCGAACTGTACGGCGGTGACGAGGTGCAGGTGGGCAAGTTCCGGCTGGTGTTCCTCGTCGGACCGCGCGCGCACAGCGACCATGGCGGCGGAGGCTCGCAGGTCAGGGGATGAGTTCTCGGCCTGCCCGTGGGTATTTCGGGATCAGTGAGGTTCTCGCCCAGCTTCGCGCTGAGTTTGCTGACATCAGCGTTTCCAAGATCAGGTTTCTGGAGACCGAGGGCCTGGTCTCGCCGGACCGCTCCCCGGCCGGTTACCGGCGCTTCAGCGCGGCCGACGTCGACCGGCTCAGGTTCATCCTTACCGCGCAGCGAGACCACTACCTGCCGCTGCGCGTGATCAGGGAAAGGCTGGACCGCCCGCAGGACGAGCCTGGCGGCGCGCCGTCTGCCTGGATGCGGCAGCGACCGGGGCGGGGAGCCGAGCCACCCGCCTGGGCAGCCGGGCAAGCGGGGGGCCAGCCCGAGCCCATCTCTGCGGCGGCCCCGCGCGGCGACGCGCCCCAGCGACTTCTGACGAGGCGCGAGCTGGTGGATGCCGCCGGCCTGAGCGACGCGCTGCTGACTGAGCTGGAGAGCTTCGGCCTGCTCAGGAACGTCGGCAGGCAGTACGGCGCCGACGCAGCGCAGGTCGCGAGCACTGCGGCGGCGCTGGCTGGGTACGGGGTCGAGGCCAGGCACCTGCGCGCGGTACGGGCCGCCGCCGACCGCGAGGCGGCCATGATCGAGAGCCTGGTGGCCCCCATCCAGCGGCAGCGCGGCCCGGGGGCCAGGGAACTCGCTGGCCGGACCGCTGGCGAGATAGCGGGCCTGATGAACCGGCTCCACTGTGCCCTGGTCGAGGGCGCGCTGGCTGAGGCAGGCCTGGATCGCGCGGGTGCCGGCGAGGCAGCCGGGCCCGCCGACGCGGAGGCTGCGCTCCCACCGGCCCGGCAGGTGGCCCGCGGTGTCGGGGGGGCGAGCGCATGACCTGCGGTTGCGACGTACCAGCCGCAGACCGCGGCACCCTGTCGCTGGATTGCGGGTGTACTTTGACAAAGGGAATGCCTGCGAGCCCAAGGGGAATGCCAACAGGCAGAACCTGTAGGGCAGCAGCGTGCAGGCGCGGATGAGGACGGAGCCACC
>JASIGS010000636.1 GCA_030052355.1 Streptosporangiaceae bacterium
CCCCCAGGAGCTCTTGCCGCGCGGCTGCGCTGACACACCCAGGAGCTCTTGCCGCGCGGCTGCGCTGACACACCCAGGAGCTCTTGCCGCGCGGCTGTGCTGACACACCGAGGAGCTGAGGCACTGCCGGCTTGCGCTCCAAGAAACTAAACACTCCTTGTGCAATATATCTTGCGCAAGGAGTGTTGAGTTAGCTAGCTTGGTGTCAGTCCCGGCGGCACTCAAGAAGGGCCACGGTCCACATGGCTGACGATTCCGCCCTCCCGGCGCTGCGCCACAACAGGAACTGGATCTGGCTGTGGCGCGGCCAGTCGGTCTCGGTGATCGGTGACTGGATCTTCACCGTGACCGTGATCTTGTGGATAGCCGACCGGCTCGCCAGGGGCCCGGACGGTGCCACCGCGTCATGGGCGCCAGCGGCAGTCAGCGGCGCCCTGATCGCGGTCGCCGTTCCCGCTCTTGTTGTCGGACCGCTCGCCGGCGTGTGGGTCGACCGCTGGGACCGCCGCAAGACGATGCTGACCGCGGACGCGGCGCGCTGCCTGCTGATCGCGGGCCTCCTGGTGCTGCCAGCGCTGCAGCACCGGATCCCCGTCCAGGCGCAGCTGGCCGTCATCTACGCGGTGCTGGCGGCGGCGAGCTGTTTCGCTGAGTTCTTCGATCCCGCCCGGATGGCGATCCTCGGTGCCGTCGTCGCGCCTGCCGACCAGCCGAAGGCCAGCGGCCGCGAGCAGGCGATGATGGCCCTCGCGCAGGTCATCGGGCCTCCGGTCGGGGCGGTGCTGATCTTGTCCGGCGTGCAGTGGGCGCTGATCATCAACGCGGCAAGCTTCGCGGCATCGTTCCTCTGCGTGCGCGCCATCCGGCTCACGGATAGCCCGGCGCCGCAGGGCCAGCGTTCTGGCCGGCACGGTGCGACGTTCGGCGCGGACCTGCGGGCCGGCATCGGCTACTTCGCGCGCAGCCGGGTCCTGCTCGGCCTGGCTGCCTGCGTCGTGATAACGATGCTCGGGGCCGGCGCGCTGAACGCGGTGTCGGTGTTCTTCCTGCTGCATAACCTGCACGTTCCCGCGAGCTGGGTGGGCGCGGTTTCCGCGGTGACCGGCGCGGGCGCGATCGGCGGCGCGCTGACCGGCGGTGCGATCGGCGGCAGGGTCGGCCTCGGCAGGCTGCTCTGGGTGTCGCTCGCTGGCGGCGGCATCGCGCTCGTCGGCCTGGCGCTGTGCACGGCGATTCCGCCGGCGCTGGCCGCCTGCCTGCTGCTCGGGGTGGCCATGGGCGCCGTCAACGCGGCCGCCGGGCCCATCATGCTGCGCGCCGTGCCGCTGGCGGTGATCGGCCGGGTCAGCGCCTTGTTCAGCCCGCTGCAGCAGGCTTCGTCCATCGTCTCGATGGCGGTGGCGGGCGTGCTGGCGAGCACCTTGCTGGCGGGCCTGCACGCCAGGGTGGGCGGGCTGGACTTCGGGCCGTACAACACGATCATCGCCGTGGGCGGGCTGCTCTTCGTCGCGGCTGCCATCGCGGTGATCAAGCCGATGCGCGATCTGCCCGGTGTCCCGGAGGCGAGCGGCCTGGCGCCCTCAGTCCTCGCGGTCGGTGGCGGCGACGGCTAGTGCAGTCAGGGCTGATCTCGCATCGTCGGTGATCGGGGCGCCGTCCAGGGCCGCCACGGCCTCCTTGAGGTTCGCCGCGATCAGTGCCTCGCACTCGGCGAGCGCTCCGGTCTCGGTGATCACCTTGCGCACCTGTGCGGCGGCGGAGTCCGCCAGCGACCGGTCGCCCACGCAGTTGTCGAGCAGCCGGGCTTGCGCAGGGTCGGCGCGTTCCCTCGCCAGCGCGATCAGGACGGTACGCTTGCCCTCCCGCACGTCACCGCTGACCGGCTTGCCGGTCCTGGCCGGGTCGCCGAACACGCCGAGGACGTCATCGCGGAGCTGAAACGCGATGCCGAGCGGGATGCCGTAGCCGGTGTACGCCCGCGCCGCCTCAGGCGGTGAGCCAGCCAGCGCGGCGCCGAGGTGCAACGGCCGCTCGACCGTGTACTTGGCCGTCTTGTAGGTGACGACGCGCATCGCGGTGGCCACGGAATCGCGCCCGCTGGCCTGGTTGACCAGGTCGAGGAACTGCCCGCTGATGACCTCCGTGCGCATCGCATCCAGCACCGGCTGGCCGCGCTGCAGGGCCTGCGCAGGCAGCCCGCTGCCGTGGTACATCTGGTCCGTCCAGGCCAGCAGCGCGTCGCCGATGAGGATCGCCGCCCCCGTCCCGAACTGATCAGCGCGGCCCGCGTAGCCCGCCGCGGCGTGCCTGGCCGAGAACTGCTTGTGCGCCGCGGGGCGGCCTCGCCTGGTGTCGCTTTCGTCCATGAGGTCGTCGTGTACCAGCGCGCTCGCGTGCAGCAGCTCCAGCGCGGCCGCGGCAGCGAAGATCTCCCGGCAGTCCGCGCCGCCGCCCGCCCGCCAGGCCCAGTAACAGAAGGATGGGCGCAGCCGCTTGCCGCCGGCCAGCAGGCCGCCGATGGTGTCCAGCCAGGGCAGCATGTCGTCGCCGATCGCGGCCAGCACGTTTCGTTGCCGGCGGACGAACTCCTCCAGTGCGCCTCCGACGGCTGGTCGGATCCGGCCCAGGTCGGCCGGGTCGTTGGCCATCCTCGGAGACTAGACCCGGGCCCGGCGGCAGGAGCCATCGGCCGGGCGGCCAGCGTGCCGATACCCTACTGACCATGGTGTCCCGTCCTGCCGCCGCGATCAGGGACCTGCTGGCCGCCGGCCAGCGGTCTTTCTCTTTTGAGTTCATGCCGCCCAAGACCGAGGGGGAGGAGGAGCGGCTGTGGCGGGCGATCCGCCAGCTCGAGCCGCTACGCCCGACGTTCGTGTCGGTGACCTACGGCGCCGGGGGATCGACCCGCGATCGAACCGTCCGGGTCACCGGGAGGATCGCCGCCGAGACGACGCTCACCCCGGTCGGCCACCTGACCGCCGTCGACCACTCGGTGGCTGAGCTCAGGCACGTCATCGGCTCGTACGCCGGTGTCGGCGTGCGCAACGTGCTCGCGCTGCGCGGCGACCCGCCAGGCGACCCCAATGCGGACTGGCAGCCGCACCCGCAGGGCCTGCGGTACGCCGAGGAACTGGTCCGGCTGGTCCGTTCCGCCGGCGACTTCTGCGTTGGCGTGGCCGCATTCCCTGAGGGGCACCCGCGGTCGGCGAGCCGGGAGTCAGACGTCGAGTTCTTCGTCCGCAAGTGCCGGGCTGGCGCCGACTTCGCGATCACGCAGATGTTCTTTTACGTGGAGGACTATCTGCGGCTGCGTGATGACGTGGCCGCCAGGGGCTGCGACGTCCCGATCATCGCCGGGATCATGCCGATCATCAGCGTGCCGATGATCGACCGGGCGATCATGCTGTCGGGCTCCAGGTTTCCCGCGGCGCTCGCCGGCGAGTTGCACGAGCACGAGGACGACAAGGCCGCGGTGCGCAAGATCGGCGTCGAGTACGCGGCGGCGATGTGCGAGCAGTTGCTGGCAGAGGGCGTTCCCGGCCTGCACTTCTACACCCTGAACGGGTCGCGCGCTACCCGGGAGATCTATCAGGTGCTCGGGCTCGGGCCGGGCGTCAGTGGCAGCGGGGCTCCCATCACGGCGTAGAGAGGGCCGCCGCCCGGGAACTGGAACGCGGTGACCAGGTCGATGAACCCCATGCTCCGGTACAGGCGGCGGGCAGGCGACTCCGCGTCACGCGTCGAAAGCAGCGCCGTGCGTTCCTGACGGCCCTGCGTGAGGGCGAGCAGCATCCGCCTGCCGATGCCGTGCGCCTGATGCTCGGGCCGGACGTGCACCTCGGCGACCTCCATCGCGTCCGACAGCCAGGCTGAGGTTGCGGACGGCCCGCCGCGCTCGGCGATGGCGGACCGGACCACGTCGTGCCACCACTGGCCGGCGCTGCCGTGGAAGCCGTAGGCAAACGCGACGATGCGCTCGTGCTCGTCGGTGGCCACGATCGCGCGAAACGCCGGGTTGCCGGCGTGCCGCTGCATGATCGACCGCCGTGCCCCTAGTTCCACCGCCTGCGCGCCCATCGCCGCCGCGTAGATCGAGATGAGCGAGTCGAGCGCGGCCTGGAAGTCTCTGGCCGGCAGCTCGGTGACGCTGGCTGCTATCCGCACCGGCCCAGCGTAATGCCGAAGGCCGGCGGCCGCAGACGAGCGGAACTGCGCAGAGGCCGTCGTGGCCAGGTCTTGACCCTGGCAGTCTGCCGTGCGCGGTGCTGGCCGGCGGTCATTGTCAGACCCCCGCTGTAGCTTCGAACGCAGCTGCAAATCGTTGGACAGCTTCGCGAATGTATGTTCGAATGCTAGTGGGCGAG
>JASIGS010000637.1 GCA_030052355.1 Streptosporangiaceae bacterium
GGGGCGATGCTCTGGTGGGCGGGGCGCTGGGTGGTCAGGACCGGCCACGTCCGGCGGCTGCGGCACGTCGGCTACGCGGCTGTGGCGCTCGCCGTTCCCTATTGCACGCTGACCGGGGCGCTGGCCGTGGCCAGCCGGTCGCCGCTTGCCTCGGCGTCGCTGCCACAGGCCGTGGCGTGCGGCCTGGTGCTGTCGCTGGCGTCCGGCGGGCTCGGCGCCGCTCGCGAGCTGGCGCCGTGGTCGCAGCTGGTGCGGCTGCTGCCTGACCGTGAGCGGTCCGTGCTGCTGGGCGTCGCCAGCGCGCTGGCGATCCTGGTCACCGGTGGAGCGCTGCTCGCCGCGGCCGCGCTCGCTGACCACCTGCATGAGTACGCCACCCTGGAGCGCAGCCTCGCGCCCGGGACCGTTGGGGTGCTGCTGTTGTTGCTGCTGCAACTCGCCTACCTGCCGAACGCGGTGGTGTGGGCGGTGGCGTTCTCGCTCGGACCTGGATTCGCGTTCGGCAACGCCACGGTGGTGGCGCCCACCGGCTCGGCGCTGGCGCAACTCCCGGCGTTCCCGATACTGGCCGCGCTGCCTCCCGGGCTGCACGCGGCGATGCCAGGGTGGCTTGCACCGCTCGTGCTGGCGCTGCCGTATCTGGCGGGCGGCGTCGGCGGGGTGCTGCTGGTGCGGACGGCGCCGACGCTGACCATCGAGGCTGCGCCGCTCTGGGGGCTGGCGTGCGGTGCTGTTTCCGGTGCCGTGCTCGGGCTGCTGGCCGCGTTCTCGGGCGGTCCGCTCGGCAGCGGCAGGCTGGCAGCCGTCGGACCGTCCGCCTGGCAGGTCGGCGTCGTGTCCGCCCTGGAGATCGGGGTCGCCGCGGCCGTGGCCGCCGGAGTGGCGAACTACCTTGCACTACGCCGTGCCGGGATGCGATGGGATGCCGGCGGCGCTGGCGGCCGCGTCGCACGCTGGATCACGTCTGCCGTCTCGGAGCCGAAGACGGGCGCGGAAGCGCGCGGTCCACACGAGGGCAGCACCGACCACGTGATCTACCTGGACCGATGGGCCACTGAGCGTCGCAGCAGCAAGCCTCAAGGACCGCGTGGTCCGTCGGCCCTGCCGTAGTTGCCTCGCGCTACGGACCATTTTTGCCCTGATTGAGTGCTATGACCTTAAAGAGCTTAAAGCTATACTTTAGTGCTGATAATAGCTTTCCGGGTAAACTCGCCAGCAGGTCTTGTTCACTCGTCGTTCACGCAAATGTACGCTAGACATCTGCCCTAGTAACGGCGGATTAATGCCGGATGAAGGACTGGGGGAGGGCTACACCCGCAGTGCGGCGCTAAGACCACAATCAACAGGTTGACCTGGTGTTATGCGGCCGATGCGAGGCCGCGCGCCGGTGCGGGTGCCGCACCGCAGCCCGTCGCGACTTGATCGATTACTTCACTATCTAGACGATATCTGTTAACTAAGACGACTATTGGCGTTCCTTGTTGGCGAATTGAGACTCATGCAATGTTAGGGCGGGCAGCCGTGGGGCTGGTCCTTGCGAGGAACTCGCATGTTGTTCGGCGCCTAAATCGTCTGTGGGAGGACGCGTGCGCATCATCAGAAGTCTGGTCGCGGTGGGGGCGGCAGCGGCCGCCGCGACCGCAGTGGCAGTGGCCGCTCCGGGGGCCATGGCCGAACCGATTCTTCATGGGAAGCAGGTCACTCCGGCCGCGTACGACATCGTGGGCGTGGGTTCCGACACGACGCAGTACGTCGTCGACCAGCTGTCGGTCAACTACAACGCGACCGTCAAGACGGCCAGCCCGTCGAACCCCTACTTCTTCAGCTGGGACGCAGTGCCTCCGGCCCACCCGCTCGACACGACCGAGAAGGTCGTCCTGAAGGCTGGTTGCGGCAAGGAAGAGCGTCCCGACGGTTCCGGTGCCGGGATCGACGCGCTGACCGAATACGGCAGCGTGAAGTACAAGGGCGTCACGTACCCGTGCGTTAACTTCGCGCGTTCGTCGCGTCCGCGCAACAGCAGCGAGACGCCAGGTCCGGGCGGCGTAGTCTTCGTCACATTTGCCAGTGACGCGGTCACGTACGCGACCGCCAAGAAGACGAATGTGCCGGACAACCTGTCACTTCCCCAGCTCGCAGAGATCTTCGGCTGCAGCATCCCGGCCGGGAACGGCTACGCCGCGGGCACCTGGGGCGCGCTGCTCGGTTCCAAGGTCACCCATGCTGTGGGCGTCCAGAGCCCGAACCCGGTAGTCCCGCAGGCAGGCTCGGGCACGCTGTCGTTCTGGATGGAGACGGCGCTCGGCCTGACCAGCACGTCGGAACCGACCTGCGGCACCGCGAAGAACGACAAGACCGTTGGCTCCGAGCCCGAAGAGAACGAGGGCATCTGGCCCGGGTTCAAGACGGACGAGGCCAACCTGCTCTACCCGTTCTCTGTCGGGTCCTACGTGGCTCAGGCCTACCACTCGAAGAAGCTCTGCGGCCTCACCGCCAAGCCTGGTAAGGGCCAGAACGAGTTCGGTTGTGACGAGACCGGCGTCCTGTTCCTTAACGGCATCTCGGGCGTCGCGCCGACGACCAAGCTCAGGGGCATTCCCGCCATCAACCCCAAGTGGAACGGCACCAAGTTCCACCGCTTCCTGTACAACGTGGTCCCGTACTACGCGGGAACCGCTGACCACGTCTCGCCCGAGCTGGCGAAGTTCTTCGGCAAGTCGGGTTACTTCTGCAAGTCGGCTAACAAGGCCGTCCTCGAGGCCTACGGCTTCGAGCCGACGCTGGCCTGCGGCGCCGTCTCCTAGCGAGCGCGACGCTTAGCCGGGGGCGCAAGCTCACGGGCGGGGCGCCGCGACCGGGCAACCGGTCGCGGCGCCCCGCGGCGTTTCCGGCCTCCGCGCGGCTTGCCCGCTCGCCCCGGGCACTGAATCGCAGCCAGGACCGCCCTGCTGAGCACGCCGTCGCGCGCTGAGTACGCTGGGAATCCCGGTGCAGCCCCGTGGCCGCGAGCTGCCTAAGGAGCCGACAGTCAGTCAGTCGCGATTGCTCGTGCTGGTGTCCGGCGCGGGCACCATCTTGCAGGCCCTGCTGGATGCCTGTGCCGACCCCGGCTATGGCGCGCGGGTTGTCGCGGTCGGCGCCGATCGCGACCAGATTCCGGCGCTGGACCGGGCCACGGCGGCCGGGGTCCCTACGTTCTTCCTGCGGCTGCGCGACTATCCCAGCCGGGACGCGTGGGACGAGGCGCTCACCGACGCGTGCACAGCTTTCGATCCGGACCTGGTCGTGCTGGCCGGGTTCATGAAGCTTGTGGGGGCGTCGTTCCTGAAAAAATTCGGCGGCCGGACCATCAACACCCACCAGGCGCTGCTCCCCTCGTTCCCCGGTACGCACGGCGTGCGGGACGCCCTCGAGCACGGTGTCAAGATCACCGGCTGCACGATCTTCATCGTGGATGAGGGCACCGACAGCGGGCCGATCATCGCGCAGGACACGGTGCCGGTGCGCGATGGCGACGACGAGCC
>JASIGS010000638.1 GCA_030052355.1 Streptosporangiaceae bacterium
GCGCTGATGCTGGCTGCGCTGGAGACCGGCAACCTCGGCCTGCTGTTCGTCCTGATCGAGGCCAGCACGCTGGCCAGCGCGGCGCTGGTCGGGCTGGAGGGCAAGCCTAGCTCGCTCGAGGCGGCCTGGAAGTACGTGATCATCAGCTCGCTCGGCGTGACGATCGCGCTCGCCGGGACGCTGTTCCTGTTCTACTCGGCGAGCACCCTGCACCTGGCGCCCGGCCTGCGGCTGATCTGGCCCGACCTGTTCGCGCACGCGCACTCGCTAGCTCCTGCCAGCCTGCGGCTGGCGTTCCTGCTCGCGGTCGTCGGCTACGGTACCAAGGTCGGCCTCGCGCCCATGCACACCTGGCTGCCGGACGCGCACGCCGAAGCGCCGAGCCCGGCCAGCGCCATGCTGTCGGCGGCGCTGCTGAACACCGGCATGTACGCCATCATCAGGTTCCTCGCGATCGCGAGGGCGGGCCTTGGCAGTGAGTTCCCGAGGGTGGTGCTGCTGGTCTTCGGGTTCTTGTCGGTGATCGTCGGCGTGCTGTTCATGGTGCGGCGCCACGGGATGAACTTCAAGCGGCTGTTCGCCTACTCCTCGGTCGAGCACATGGGCATCATCGCGGTCGCGCTCGGCTTCGGCGGCGTGCTCGGCTTGTACGGGGCGCTGCTGCACACCCTGAATCACGCGATCGCCAAGGCCGTGCTGTTCCTGACCAGCGGCGACATCGCGCTGCGATACAAGACCAGGGAGTCGGCCGGCGTGCGCGGCCTGCTCAGTGCGGTGCCGCTGACCGGTGCGGCGCTGCTGCTCGGCTCGTTCGCGGTGCTCGGTTCCCCGCCGTTCGGGCTGTTCTTGTCCGAGTTCACGATCGTCAGGGCGGGGTTCGCGGGCGCCAGCCCGGTGCTGCCGCTGCTGCTGCTCGCGCTGCTCGCCGTCGCCTTCATAGCGTTCGCGAGGACGACGGCGGGCATGGCGACGGGTGAGCCGGTCAGTGCTGCCGTCAACGAGGCGGCCGGCGGCCGGGCGAGCCCGTACCAGGGCAGGCTGGCCAGCTTCACGGCGGTCGCCCCCGCGATCGCCGGTCTCGCCGTGCTGCTGGTCCTCGGGCTGTGGATCCCGTCGGCGCTGAACACGGTCATCACCCATTCGCTGGCGGTGCTGTAGTGACCACGACCGGGTCTGCGACGGCCGTCTCGCCAGGGCTTTTGGCTGGCGCCTTGGAAGAGGACACCCCCGTCGCCGTCGCCGAGGTTTCTGAAGCGGACCTGGCAGGCGTCGCCGCCGACCTGGCGCAAACGCCCGGTGCGCGCCTTGCCGACATGTTCGCGACCGGCACGGATCCGGTCGTGCTCCGGCTCGTCTGGGCGCTCGACGCCGAGCACAGGTACCTGATCACACGGTCCCGGATCGCCGGAAGCGAGTATGCGGCGCTGTCCGACATCGCGCCGGCCGCGTTCGTCGAGGAATGCGAGATCTACGAGCAGTTCGGTATCAGGCCATCGGGTGGCAAGCCGCTCAACCGCGTGCAGCTCCCGCCCCAGCCAGACGTGGATCCGCCGCGTCTTGGGCGTGCGCCGGCCGAGCCCCCGGGCGACGTGCACGCGCCGCACGTGGTCGGCGGGCAAGCGTTCGAGTTCCCGTTCGGCCCGGTCCGCCAGGTCGGTGTCGAGTCGCTCTACTACGGACTGGTGACCAGCGGCGAGGAGCTCGTCGACCTTTACCTGTTCACCTGGCACAAGTACCGGGGCGTGGAGTGGCGCGCGCAGGGCAAGACCCCGCAGCAGGCGCTGTTCCACGTCGAGCGGGCGGAGGGGCTTGGCGCGGTCGGCAACGGCTGGGCGTTTGCCGCTGCGGCAGAGGATGCGCTGGGCATCGCCCCGCCGTCTTCCGCGCAAGGGTGCCGTGCGATCGCGCTGGAGATGGAACGTCTCTACAATCACGCGGCGGCGATCGCCGCGCTGTGCCAGGCGTGCGGTCTGGCGGTCGGGCGCGCGGCCGCGGAGATCGCGCTGGAGCGGCTGCACCGGCTGAACGCCGCGGTGTTCGGCCACCGCTACCTGTTCGGGGTTGTCGCTATAGGCGGCGTCGCGACCTGGCCCGATCTGGCCGCGCTGCGGGACGGGCTGCCGGGCGCGTACGGCGAGCTGCGCCGGGCAGGCGACGCCCTGCTGCGCACCAACTCGTTCGTGGACCGGCTGGAAGCAACCGGCACCGTGACGCGCGAGGAGGCGGTACGGCTCGGCCTGGTGGGGCCCGTCGCCCGGGCCAGCGGCGTCGGCATCGATGCCCGCGCCGACCACCCCTACGGAACCTACGCCGCGCAGCTTCCGGCGTCGCCGGCGCAGGCCGCCGGGGACGCGCTGGCCAGGCTCACGGTGATGCTGGCCGAGGCGGCCGACTCGGTCCGCCTCATCGAGGCCCTCTCAGGGACCGCCGGCCTTGAGCAAGCCGGCGCAACGGGCCTGCCCGGCCGCTTCGGGCCTCGCAGCGATTCCTCCCGCTGCGAGCACGTAGCGAACGGGAGCCTCGGAATGCGACCGGGCAGGCTCATCAACGGGCTCGGCTGGGCCGAGTCGTCTCGCGGCGAGTCGCTCGCGTGGGTCGAGCTTAACGCCGACGGCCTGATCACGCGCGCCAGGCTGCGACCCGCGGCGGTGCGGAACTGGCGTGGCTTTGACGACGCGTGCCGGTCGCAGAACGTGTTCACCGACATCCCGATCATCGAGGCCAGCTTCTGGCTCACCGTGGCCGGTATGGCGCGGTAGCCACGCGAAGGAGACAAGATGCCGCAGTGGTTCATCCGGGGCCTGCGCCGGGGCGTCGTCACGACGCGCTACCCGGCGGGGCCAGAGGCCTCCGCCGTCAGCCTGCCGACTCCGCCCGCGTTCCGCCAGGACGCACTGACGAGGCCGGCTCCAGAGCGTGCCGCTCCCCGTCCCCTCCCACCACCAAACCCGGGGCGGGGAGCGGCACCTGGCCACCTCATCGTAGCCGACCTGATCGTCTCGGCCTGCCCGAGCGGCGCGCTGTGGAGGGACGCCGACGAGCTGGTCTTCGACGTCGGGGCGTGCACGGCGTGCGGCGAGTGCAGCCGGGTGGCGCCCGACGCCGTCGTGGCCAGCCGCGAGTTCGAGCTAGCCGCCACCAGCCGCGATCAGCTCGTCAAGCGCATCCGGCTGCGTCCGGAGGTAGCAGCGTGACGGTGACGGCAACGGACCAGGCCGCCGAAGTGCTGCGCCGCAAGGTGGCGAGCCAGTTCGGGCGCAGCCTGCACATCCGCACCCTCGACACCGGGTCGTGCGCCGCGTGCGAGCAGGAGATCAGGCTGCTCGCCGCGCCGCACTACGACCTGCACCGGCTCGGGTTCTTCTTCACCCCCGCGCCCAGGCACGCCGACATGCTGCTGGTGACCGGGCCGATGGTCCGCGCGTTCGCGGTCGCGGCGCGCAAGACCTACGAGGCGATGCCGGCGCCGAAGCTCGTGGTTGCCATGGGCGCGTGCGCGCTCGGCGGCGTGTACCCGAGCGACGCGTTCACCTTTGGCGCGGTCGACGGAGTGCTGCCGGTCGACGTCTGGATCCCTGGCTGCCCGCCGAGCCCGCTCGCGCTGCTGCAGGGTCTGCTCGTCGCGGTGGACCGGCTCGCCGAGAAGGTCTCGGCGATGAGCTTCGTTGCGGGGGGTCCGGGGGTCGTCCCCCGGGCAAGCACTGTCACTACGGGAGGCGAGCCGTGACGGCACTGATCCTGTTTGCCGTCGCTGGCGGCCTGTGGGCGGCCGCGACGATTGTCGCCGTGCTGGCCGGCACCACGAGAGCCGGGATGCTGGCGTGCTGCGCGCTGTC
>JASIGS010000639.1 GCA_030052355.1 Streptosporangiaceae bacterium
AGGCGGACCGGATCATCGTCATGTCCAATGGACAGGTCGTGGAGACGGGCACGCACGACGAACTGCTCGAGCGCGGCGGGACCTACTCGGCGATGTGGGCCGCGTTCACCGGCGAGGCCGAGCTGGTCGCCTGAGGAACGGCGAACACGGCCCGGCCGGAAACTCCGCTCCCCGGCCGGGCCGGACGCCTACGGCAACTCCGCTAGCTGATCGCCTTGGCGGCGCGGCGCCAGGCGGTGAGCGCAGCCTGGATGTCGGCGGCGTCGATGCCGACGTGCGTCAGCATCCTGATGCGGCCGCCGACCATCGTGACGAGCACGCCTTCAGCGGCCAGCGCGTCGGCCCACTGCGCCGCACCGTGCCCGGTGGCGCTGACGTCGGCGAAGACGATGTTGGTCTCGACTCCGTCGAGGTCGACGCCGCCGGGCAGCAGGTCAGCGATGCCCGCGGCCAGCGCGCGCGCATTGGCGTGGTCTTCGTGCAGCCGCTGCGGGCCGTCCACCAGCGCGATCAGGCCAGCGGCCGCCATGATCCCGGCCTGCCGCCAGGCACCGCCGAAGAGGATCTTCAGCCGTCGCGCTTCCCTGATGAACTCGCCGTCACCGGCCAGGACCGAGCCGATGGGCGCACCGAGGCCCTTGGACAGGCAGAACATCAGCGCGGTCACCGGTCCGGCGTAATCCGAGACCGGCACGCCTTCGACGGCGCAGGCATTGAAGATGCGCGCGCCGTCCATGTACAGCGGCACGTTCCTGGCCGCGCACGCTTCGGCGATGCCCTGCACGCCCGCCACGCTCAGCACGGAACCGCCGCCAACCTGATGGGTGTTCTCGATCGCCACCAGGTCGACCACCGAGACGTCGTAGTGGTCTGGCTCGAGGGCCGCCGCGACCTGATCGGCGGTCAGCAGGCCACGGCTCCGCGCGGTCACGTAGTGGAACGCGATGCCGGACAGCACGGCCGCCGAGTTCGCCTCGGTGCGGCCCGCGTGCGCGGTCGCCTCGCAGACGACGAAGTGACCGGCCCGCACGAAGGCGTGCATCGCGACCTGATTGCACATCGTCCCGGTCGGCAGGTATACGGCGGCCGGCTTGCCGGTCAGGTCCGCGACCCGGTCCTGCAGCTCGTTCACGGTCGGGTCGTCGCCGTACCAGTCGTCGCCGACCTCTGCGGTGGCCATCGCGTGCCGCATCCGCTCCGATGGCTTGCTGACCGTGTCCGAACGGAGGTCAATCCTGTCGTCTGCGCCCATGTGACAGCACGATACGGGACCAAAGGCGGCACTCCGGCCCGGCCCGGCTGCGCGGGGCCGGGCCGGAGTGGCGGCCGGGCTATGAACTCATGCTCGCGTCAACACCGGTCTCCGTTACGCCGGGTTTCACTGTGACCGGCGTCGCGGTCGCGGCCGTTGTCGCGTCGTCATACCACTGCGTGACGTAGCCCTTCGCTCCGCAGCCTGAGCTGAACTCGACGAGGTAGCTGCCGGGCGGCAGGGTGCCGATCTGGTAGCTGCCGTTGGACGCCGTGATCGCCACGGCCGTCGGCTCCGTTGCCGTCTCGCCGGCGAAAGCGCCCACGCAGATCCCGGCCACCTTGCCCGACGAGGCGCTGCTCGTGACCGACCCCGTGATGCTGCCGCCTGCGACTAGCGCGGTCGTCACCCTGGTGGTGGCGCCCGGTGCGACGTGCACGGAGAAGACCGACGGGGCAAGGGCCGTCCCGCCCGAGCACGAATCGTCGATCTGCACCTGGTAGGTCCCAGGCGCAAGATCTGTCAGCAAGTAGTGACCACTCCTGCTCGCAATGGCAGTGGCTTCGAATTCGCCGGACACCGATGACACCTGGGCACAGGCGTAAGCTGCCCCGCCCGGCACGCCGGTCGCGGTTATGGTGCCAGCGATGGACCCGCTCCTCGGCAGCCGCAGCCTGATGACCGCGGTGCTGTGGCCTGCCGGGATGCTGATCTCAGTGAAAATCGTGGCCAGTGCTGTGCCGCTGCACGGGGACACCTCGGCCTGGTAGGTCCCGGCGACCACGTGCTTGAGGGTGAACCGCCCGGACTTTGCCGTCACGACATAGACGGCAGGCACCACGTTCAGCGACCCTGCCCCGACGATCAGGCAGGCTTGGACGGGCTTACCCGTGATGTCCGAGGTGACCACGCCGGACACGGACTTTCCGCTGTTCAGGGTGGCGTTGATGTTCGGCGTGGTGCGCCCGGCCAGGACCTGTACAGGCGTTCCAGCACTGCCCGGAGCCTTGTCCCTGTACACCTGCGGCGCGTACGTGCCCGAAATGCAAGAGGGCGCGAACACCACGGAGTACTGGCCCGGCAGCAGGCGGCCGATCGTGTACTTGCCCGTCTTCGCCGTGAAGGTGAGCGACGAGCCGACGCCACCGATGATCTGGACGACGGACGGTTCGACGGCGCCCGGCTGACTGGCTTCGACGCAGACATCCGCCAGCCCATGACCGGCGTGGTTGGTGACAGTGCCGGTGATGGTGCCAGCCCGTGGCAGTGCGACGTCCACGGTTGTCGTGACGCCGCCGGGCACGAAGACCCACTGCGGCGAAATGCCACCCTCAGGAGCGAACCACGTGCTCGCGTACGCGGAGCTGGAACAGTCGGTGAAGTCGACCACGTAACGGCCCGGCCGAAGGTTCGCCAGCCGGTACCGTCCGGCCGAGTTCGTCAGCGCGTCCGCGAACGGCAGCGGGAGGATTGGCCCACCGCCGATGAACCCGATATAGCCTGACTCGCCGACCGCTTCCACGCACACGTCGCGGAGGTCTGCACCCGAGGACTGGGCGGTCACCGTGCCTTCGATCGTGCCGCCCGGCAGCATGGCCACGTTGGCCGTGTAGTGCTCGCCGACGCTCAGCTTGATCGCGCTGGCGGTCGCCGCGCTCAGGGTGCCGGTGCTGGCCCCAGCACGGTAGAACTGCGGAGCGTAGCTGCCGCTGTTGCCGCAGCTGAAGAGGCTGACGTAGTAGGTACCGTGGGTGAGCCGGTCAATGCTGTAGCGGCCGGACTTGGCCGTTTCCGCAAACGATATTCCGAACCTCGTACTGGACAGGTACAGGCAGATCTTGCCCAGCTTCGCGTGGCCGGCCTGGCTGCTGGTGACAGTGCCGGCAACGAGCGCGCCTGGCAGCAGGAAGCCGCTGACCCGCTTCGTCGTGCCCACGTGGGCAAAGACCCTTCCGTACTTGGCGTAGAGGTAGTTCCCGGCGTTGCAGGGCGAGAAGGAGACGTTGTAGTTGCCGGATCCGAGGCCGCGCAGCACGTAGAGTCCGCTCTGCGTGCCGGTGCCGGTGTGCGTGAGGATGCTGACGCCGGCCTGGCCAAAGACGCCGGTGGCCTGCACGCACGCACCCTTGAGCCCGGGGCCGGAGGCGCTCCCGCCCCTGATGATGCCTTCGATGCTGCCGCCCTCGGTCAGGGTGGCGTCGATGCCGGTGATCTTGTACGGCTTGGCGGCCAGCGCCGTTGCCTTGCCGGCCGACGCGGCACCGCGCCACCACTGCGGCGCGTAGTTGCCGCCGTTCCCGCAGCCCACTTCGAAAAGGATCTTCCAGCTGAGCAGGTGATAGTACTTGGGCGGCAGCGTGAACGTGCGGATTTCGTAGAAGCCTTGCTTGTTGGTCTTGGCGGTGGTCGGCTCGTTGAAGTAGTACGTACGGCCCTTGGGGGTCAGCTTGATGCTTATCCTGGCCGTGCCGGTGACGCAGATCCCCGCCAGCGGCTTGCCTGCCGTGTTGCTGACCGTGCCGGTCACCGCGTACTTCACCTTGGCCGCCGCGGCCGCCGACTCGTGCGCTTGCGCGTACGCCTGTTCGGTCGAGATCGCCTGCACCGGAGAGGTGGCGGTCAGAACCACCGGCTCGAGTGAGGTGCGCTGGCCGCTGGCGACGTTGACGCTGCCCGCGGGATAGGCCTGCGCGGTGTAGCTGTCCGGGCTCGCGCAGTCGGTGTAGTCAACGCTGTACACGCCTGCCTTCAGGCCGGTCAGGGTGTACTGGCCACTGCCGTTCGTGCGGGCCAGCTGCCGGCCGCCTGGCCCGGTGGCCGTCACGCAGATGCCGGCGAGCGGCACGCCGGCCGGCCCGATCACGGTGCCGGAGATGGCACCAGCCTGAGCAGC
>JASIGS010000077.1 GCA_030052355.1 Streptosporangiaceae bacterium
CACGGACATGCCGGCGTGCGCGGGACGGGCAGACGGGTCGGTCTTGACGAGCACGGGCAGCGGGTCAGCGTGGCGCGCGTTGGTGATCCACGTCTTCCTGCCATTGATCACGTACGAGTCGCCGTCGCGGCGGGCGGTGGTCTGTATCCCCTGAAGGTCGCTGCCGGCGCCGGGTTCGGTGAGCCCGATGCCCGTCCGCCGCTTGCCCGTGGCGAGTTCTGGGAGGTAACGACTTTTCTGCAGGCCGGTGCCGTACCTCGCGATCATCCAGCACGACAGCGAATGACTGCCGATGATCCCGGCGACTCCCATCCAGCCGCGCGAGATCTCCTCGAACACGATGGCCAGCGACACCATGTCGGCGCCCATGCCACCGAACTCCTCAGGAACGCAGAGCCCGAACAGCCCCAGGTCCGCCATCGTCTCGACAATGCCGTCCGGGTAGACGCCCTCGGCTTCCAGTTCACGGGCCACGGGACGGATCTGCTCGTCGGTGAACTTGCGGATGGTGTCCCGCAACAGCCGCTGCTCGGCTGTGAGCTCAAAATCCATCGGCGGCTCCGTTCGTCGGCGGCTCGTTCCCGTCATCTTCGGCGGAGGCGCCTGCAGTCCACAAGTCCGATACGTCCCGCATCGGTACCTCGCACGGGTGCCCGTCGGCGACCCGGACTCGCGGCGCGCCCGACGCGGGCACGCAGACGGTCGTCGCCGACCTGGTGCCGTGCAACGCGGTGTGCACGCAGGCTGCCGAGGCCTCCGGCGGCCTGATCAAGCCCGCCCGGATGACCTGTGGCTCAGCGATGGCGGGCTCGTGGTCGCGCAGCACGCTCTCCAGCGCGGCAACGGTGCTCCCCGGGCTGGCGTCAGGTTGCCGGGTCCGAGCCCGCTCGATGAGCTTGCTGACCAGGTCCACCTTCGCGGACTTGGCCCGCAGTGGCTGGTTCTCCAGGATGTACAGCCCGGGTCGCAGCTGTTCCACCTCGAGCCGGCTGCCGCCGGGGATGCCGACCGAGAACAGGGCGTCCCGGTCCCCGATCAGCATCCAGCACGGGTTGTATTCGGCAGCATCTAGTTTCGCGGTCACCTCTGTTATCGCCTCAGCCGCCGTGGGATGACTGGCGAAGGCGACGGGCAGCTCGCCGCGCGAGCGCTTGGTCGGGTCCCGGCCCTCCATCGAGGGCTGATTGACAAGGGCTGCCACCAGGCCGTACTCGTTGACCGCCAGCCACGTTCCGCCCGCGAGCTCGTCCCTGCCGCCGAGAATCCGCGGCCCGGCCGCACGCAGCGCGGTCATGGCCACGGTAGGCCGTTCGTACAGTTCGTCCCTGTTGGCCGCCACGATCAGAGGTGCACCGGGCACGACCTGGAACATCACGATGAGAAGGCACACGCTTCGAACGCTAGCCGAACAGCGCGCTCCTGACCCGGTCGGCGACCGCCTGACGTCGGGGACACGACCCGGCGTACCGGCGAGCCCGGTCAGGCGAGATGGGCGGTGTCGTTGTAGCCGCGCACGATCCAGCGCTCCGCGGTGACCACGAGCCGGGAGATCGAGGCGTTGTCGGCCCCGGTGAACGCGAACGGCCGGGAACTGGTGGCCTGGGCGAGCGCCTCGCCGATCACGCCGCCGTGGGTGAATACCGCGACTCGCTGGCCTGGATGAGCGCCGGCGAGCCGTTCGAGCACGCCGCGGATCCTGGCGGTGAACTCGGCACTCGGCTCCGCCCCAGGTATCACGTCCCAGCGTTCCTCGGCGAGCATCCGCAGGCTGATCGGGTCGCCCGTCGCCACCATCTTGCGGAACAGGCCGCCCTCCCAGTCGCCGAGGTGAACCTCCCGCAGGTCGGGATCCGCCTTCGCCGCCAGGCCGAGTTGCTCGGCGAGTGGCGCCGCGGTCTGCGCGGTCCGGCACAGGTTTGACACGTAGATGGCGTCCACGCCGCCCTCGGCCGCCAGCCGGGCGCAGACCCGCCGGGCCTGCCCGGCGCCTTCGGGCGACAGCGGCGGATCGCCCTGCCCGCCGACGAGCTGGAACGGGCTGCCGTCCACGTAGGCCTCGGACTGGCCGTGCCGGACGAGCAGCAGTTCCGTCGCACCCGGCGGCGGCTGGAAGCTGCGCTGGCGGAACTGAGCGGGCTCGGCCTGACCATTGCCTGGGTGCGTCACAAGCCCTGAAGCGTACCGGCCGGAAAGGAACATCAGGTCCCCGGCCGAGCCGACGCCAGCGCGGTCGATCTCAGCGCGGTCGATCTCAGCGCGGTCGATGTCGAAGAGACAGCCCGCAGCTAAGCTGTATTCCGGACATTCTACTTCCTGAACAGTGGCGTGCGATGAAAGAAGAAGCCAGCCCCACGGCACGAGCGCTGCTAGCTCTCGAGCTGATCCAGGCCAGCCCCGGTATCACCGCGGAACGACTCGCCGACAAGCTCGGCGTCTCGGAACGGGCCTGCCGGCGCTACATCGGAATCCTCCGCGAAGCCGAGATCCCGATCGAGTCGGTTCGCGGGCCCTACGGCGGCTACCGGGTCGGACGCGGGCTTCGGCTGCCGCCGCTGATATTCGGCGCCACCGAGGCACTGGGCCTGGTCATGGCCGTGCTCGACGGCCACCACAACGCCAGCGACCCCAGCGACCTGGTCGGCGGCGCGCTAGGCAAGATCATGCGCGCGCTGCCGGAGCCGGTGGCCGCCCAGGCCGAGGCTGTCCGGCGCGCAACTGCGCCGGCGCCCGACCGAGCTGCCGCGCGGCCCGACCCGGAGACCACGACGATCCTCGTGCAGGCGTGCTCGAACCGCCGACGGGTCCGGCTCGACTACCGGTCCGCCGCGGGCTCGGAGTGGGTCATCGAGGCCGACCCGTGGGCGGTCGTGGTACGCCACGGCCGCTGGTACCTCCTGTGCTGGTCCCACACCACACGCGCCACCCGGGCATACCGCATCGACCGGACCGCCAACGTGCAGGTTCTCGATGCTCCGTTCAGCCCGCCCGACGATCTTGACCCCGTCAGGATGCTGGAGGAGCACCTCGCCGTGGGGTGGGAATACCAGACCGAGGTCGTCTTCGACGCGCCCTTCGAAAGGGTGGCGCGGTGCATCCCCAGGACCCTCGGCCGACTGCAACCGGTCGATGCGGATAGCTGCCGCCTGAACGGCAGTACCAGTGAGCCGGAGTGGTATGCCGTACAGCTCGCGGCTGCGCCAGCGCCGTACCGGATCCTGAAGTCCACAGAGATCCAGGATGCGGCGCGCGCTCTCGGGCACCGGCTGCTCGCCGCCGGCAGCCCGCCTCCTTCATAGCGGGATCCGCCCGCCTCACCGGCCCGGGCCGCGCCGGTTGATCACCCCCACTGACCGGGCTCGTAGTCGCCGGCGGGCTGCCGGGTGATCACGTTGAGGCGGTTGTAGGTGTTGATGAGGGCGATGATGCACACAAGCGCCGCGAGCTGGTCTTCGTCGTAGTACTTCGCGGCGTTGGCCCACACATCGTCGCTGACTCCGCCAGCCGCGTCGGCGAGGCGGGTGCCCTGTTCGGCGAGTTCCAGGGCGGCACGCTCCGCGTCACTGAACACAATCGCGTCGCGCCACGCCGCCACCAGGTTGAGCCGCACCCGGGTCTCTCCAGCGTGCTCGGCGTCCTTGGTGTGCATGTCGGTGCAGCCCGAGCAGCCGTTGATCTGGCTCGCCCTTATCTTCACCAACTCCTGCGTCGCTTTGGGCAGCGACGACTCGGTCACTGCGGCACCCGCCGCGTTGATGTGCTTGCCGAACTTCATCGCGAGCTGGCTGCCATGCCAGTCAAGCCGGGACTCCATGGTGATCTCCTTCTGCCTTCTGCCAGGTGTCACACCCTTCTGAGACACCGTGGCCGGGCAGTTTGTGACACCGGGCCGCGGCCGGTCCGCTGTCGGCACCGGCTCTTAGCATGGTCTCTCGCAGACGGCCGACGGCCGCATTGGCCAGCGGCTAGAGGGCGCTCGACAAGGAGAAGCCATGGCAACTTTCACCGGGTCTGACGACCTGCGCGGAGCGGAGTTCGTCGACGCGGACCTGCGCGGCGCGCGCTTCGTCGGCGCTGACCTGTCCGGTGTCGTGATGCGCGGAGTCCAGGTGGATGGAACGGACATCGACGCGCCGTGGCTCCTCGAAGGCGAGAGCTTCTTGCGCGTCAACGGCGTCGACGTGACCCCATTCGTCGACGCCGAACTCAACCGGCGGTTCCCCGGGCGAGCCGGGCGGCGCGCAGCAGATCCGGACGGTCTGCGCGCGGCCTGGGCTGCGCTCGAGCGCGCCTGGTCGGCAACGCTCGAGCGGGTCGCGTCGATGCCGGCGGGCACGGTCGATATCTCGGTGGACGGCGAGTGGTCGTTCGCGCAGACGCTGCGGCACCTGGTCGTGGCCACGGACATGTGGCTGGGCCGCGCGATCCTTGAGATCGAGCAGCCATTCCACCCCCTGGGTCTGGTGGACACCGCCACCGCCGGGGAAGACGGCTTGGACATGTCGGTCTTCACGACGGCTACGCCTTCGTACTCTGAGGTCCTCGAGGCACGGGCAGACCGCGTCGCGATGGTGCGCGACTTCCTCGCCAGCGTCACATCAGACGAGCTGGCCTCGGCGCGCAAGAACCCGCACGCCCCCAAGTACCCGGAGACCACCCTCTCGTGCTTGCACACGATCCTCGAGGAGGAGTGGGAGCACCACCGCTACGCAACACGCGACCTCGACGCGATCGAGGCGAAGTACGACACATGAGCCCGGCGCGCGCGGCCACCGCGCGGACACGGCGCTGGTTTAACCCTCCGGGTAGACGGCCTCGCCTTGCCAGAAGTACCAGCTGTATCCCCACGGGTCCGTGATGTGACAGGATCGCGGCCCGTAGGGCTCGTCCCTGGGCGCCTCGATCTCCCCGCCCGCCTCCCGGATCCGCTCGTACTGGGCGTCGACGTCGGTCACTGCGACTATGTGCAAAGCGCTGGCGCCAAACTCAGGATCGTTACCCGACGTGGCGCTGATGTCGATCCTGGTCGGCCCGACTGCGAGCTCGCCTTCCTGCCAGCGGCCGTCGCTGTCCCGCTTGACCCGCCGCGGATCGACCGGACCGAAGCCGAGCACGTGGCTCAGCCAGTCGGCCGCCGCGTCACCGTCCGGGTACCGCAGGTAGGCGGTCACCCCGAGGAATTCCGTCTCGTCGCTCATGTGCCCATCGTGCCCCCCGGCTATCCCGCGAATCCTTGGAAAAACCGGCACTGCCGGACGCGCGGAGCGAGCGCCGTCAGGCGAGCCGGCTGTCGGCGCCGGTCCCTAGCATGGTCGTCATGCGAGCACGACGATCGCGGGTCTCCAACGATGGCTGATGCGGACGACGTCCGCCGGCTCGCTCTTGCGCTGCCGCACGTCGAGGAGATCGACAGCGACGGCTTCGACTTCCGGGTCGGCGGCAAGGGGTTCGTCTGGTCTTACCCGGAGCGCCGGCCAGGCAGGCCGCGCGTGATCCGCACCGACGTCGCAGTGCTTTACGTGGGCGACGAGGCGGAGAAGCAAGCTCTCCTGCTGGGCGAGCCAGATTTGTTCTTCACCGCGCCCGGCTACGACGACTGGCCGCTGGTCCTCTTGCGGCTGCCAAAGGTCGACGTCGGCCGCCTCACGGAGCTTGTTACCGATGCCTGGCGGATGCGCGCGCCGGACTCGTTAGCCGACTCACCCGGCCAGCCTGGCGCCGGCGCGCCCGGGCATCGCGACGCTGGTTAGCGCGACGCCCGCGCGGCGACGAGCTAGCACCTCACGCGTGGCCGGTCGTCCCGGACGCTGTGTAGATGGCTGCCGTCGCGGCAGGCAATGGGCGGAAGCCTGCGCGCTGGTACAGGTCCCTGTCGTTGCCGACCTTGAGCCGCCGGCAGCCGAAGGCCGCGAGACCGTCGAGGCCCACGGCGATCAGGTGGCTGGCGATACCGATGCCCTGGTGTGCCTGCTCGGTACGCATCGGCTCGATCAGCCCCACTCCGGTGACCGGGTCAGGCCAGAACAGGCCGTACCCGGCAACCTGCCCGTCGGGCGCCTCCACCATGAGGTCCAGGTCAGGCGTGTACAGCGAGCACGCGCGCAACCGGGATTCCACATCGCTGCCGTTGCGCGCGGTCAGCGCGTGAGCCCGGTCGGGAGCCTCGGCGCGGGACAAGACGCGGTACCCAGGAGCAAGGCGCGGGACCGGCTGGCGGCTCGCAGCTTCCAGCCAGCAGGACAACACGCCGTGCTCGTCCGCCAGCACGTACCCCGCACCGGTGAGCTCGGCGATGGCGATGGGGTTGTCCTGCCGGACCACGAACTCGGCGCGCACGCCCAGGTCGCTGGCGCGGCTGATCGCGGCTCGCCACACCTCGCGCTCGAAAGCCTGATCGTCGGGCAGCACCAGCACATCGCACTGCACGCTGTGCCCGAAGTCCGTGGCTATGAAGGCAGCCACCGGCTTGCCGTCCTCGTCGAGCCAGAACAGCTGGCCAGCCCGGTCGGTTGGCCGTTCCTCGCGATGCCACCACTGAACGTCGGCGGCCTCCCAGACCCCGCCTTCGGCGGACGCCAGCCGCATCCGCTGCAGCAGCGTTGTCGCCAGTTCCAGGTACCGCGGGTCATCGCCGGCCACGATCATTTTCTGGGCTCTCACGATCCCATCGTCTCTGGGTGCCGGGACCCCGGCCATCCGTTTTTGAGCGCGGCGTCCTGGGCTAGCTCCCCGCGAACGGCGGCGATGGCGGTTCTCCCCACCAGCTCCGCAGGAACGTGGCGGCGCGCTCGCAAGCTCCCGCGAGTGGCCCGCTCGGGTGGTTCAGTGCTGCCGAGATGATGACACTGATTCTGCCTGCCACGTCGGCGAGGATCTGGGCCGGCGTGGCCTCCGGAGCTGACCGGTAGCCGAGCACGGCGCCGGCGTTGCAGACGAAGTCAGGGAGCGCGGCGATCTCGCGGTCGCGCAGGACTTCTGCTCCTGCTCTTGTGTAGGGGACGTTGGCAGCCGGTGCAATCACGCGAACAGATGGCGCGAGTGACTGCGCTACCTGGCGGCTGATAGCGCCGGGGCGAGCGCCCGGGACGACGACGTCGGCCTCGGCGGCAAACAACTCGGCTGGCGGAGCGACAGGCCGGCCGTAATGCGCGACGCAGTCGTCGCGGTAGTCGCGGCGCAACTCCAGCAGTCGCTCAACGTCGAGACCGGCCGGGTCAGCGACGCTCCCGGCGACCGTCGAGATTGCAACGACGCGGCCGCCGCGCCTGGCAACCTCACGCGCCACGCCGCCACCGACCTTTCCGAAACCCTCGATGGCGGCCGAGCGCCCGCCCCAGTCACCGCCGCCCGCTGCGCGGAGAGCCGTCTCCGCCGCCACCGCTACGCCGTAGCCGGTGAGCAGGTCCTCGAAGGGCACGCCGTCCACGACGGCGCTGATCGCTCCCGGCGCCGCCCGCCGCTCGCGCAGCGGCGCGAAGTCCTCTTCAGACGTTCCCATGTCCGGGCCGGTCATGAACCTGCCCGCATCGACCAGCGGGCGAACCTCAGCGCAATAGCGGGCCATCCGTGCGGCTCTCTCGGTGCGATCGCCCGGGTCACCGACGACGCCCGCCTTCGCGCCACCGACCCGCGCGCCGAGTGCCGCGAACTTGTAGGTCATGGCGCGCGCGAGCAGTGCGACCTCGGCCACCGTGACGTCCGGCGCCAGCCGCGTTCCCCCGGCCGAAGTCTCCGCGCCGGGAAGATCGAACACGATGAAGCCGGGCACGGATAGCAACTCGACCGTCTCGGGCTCGTGTTGCTGGCGTCCGCCTCTCCGAGCCTGACCTGTCACTGTGAGCTCCGCATCTCTGCTGGTGGATATTGCACCATAATCGGTGCTCTGTACCATTCGGTGCAAGTCACCTACGGCGTCCGAGCAGCACCCGCACGGGCACCGGCTCCATGAACGGTGCGTGCGGGGCAACGGCGCTGCGGATCTGGTCCGCGAAGGCCGGCCGCTGGTCCGGCGGTGGCAGCCTGTGCACAGGCAGCGCGGAATAGACGCCTCCGACGACGTGGTCGAGGTCGAGTTCGTCTGTGTAGTCGTGACGGGTTTCGGTCACGTCCAGTCCGGCTTCAGCCATGGTCTCTCGGTAGCGCTGCTGGCTGGCGTCGTCGGTACCGCAGGTCCTGGTGAGAGTCTGGCCCAGCCACTTCTCGAGAAAGCCGCGCAGAGCCCGCGACCAGGGACTTTCCTGCAGCCACATCGGCGTGCCATTGGTGATCACCGCGATCCCCCCACCAGGACGGAACAGCGGCACGAGCCTGCGGATCAGCTCGTCGTACCGCATCCAGTGCAGGGCCTGGCCGACAGTGACCGCACCGACGGGGCGCTTGCCGAGCAGCGCTGCCAGGGCGGGGATGTCGGTATCGGCGCCAAGAACCCAGCTCGCGTTCGTGACATCTTGCTCGGCGGCGGCACGCCGGGCGCGGGCCAGCATGTCCGGTTCGGGATCCATTCCGACGACAGCATGCACCCGGCGGGCGATCGGCAAAGCGAGCTGGCCGGTACCACAGCCAAGGTCGATGACGACGTCCTCGCCGGTCAGGCCGAACGCGCCGGTGATCCCGTCGATCACGACGGACGGATAGCCCCGCCGGTACTGGTGATAGAAATCGGCGATCTCACCGCCGAAGCCAAGGTCTTCGCTCACACCTTGAGAGTCGGGCTTGCTGGCCCGCCGCGACAGCGGTTAAGCGCACCGCGTAAGACCCGGGCTCGACGCGGATGCAGTCGAGGACGTGACCCGGCGACCCGGGTACTCAGACGTTCGACCTGATGCTGCCGCCATCGACCTGATAGACAGCGCCCGTGATGTAGGACGCCAGCTCCGAAGACAGGAACGCGACGAGGTTGCCCAGCTCGATGGGTTCACCGAGCCGTCCCATCGGGATCGCCGCCGCCGCCATCCTCAGCCGCTCCGCCCGGGCCGCTTCATCCTCTGCGCCGTGCCCCGCGAGGATCCGGTCGGTCCGGAACGAGCCAGGCAGCACGAGGTTGATGGTGATCCCGTCGCTGGCCAGTTCCGGCGTGATCGCCTTCATCAGGCCTGCAACGCCTGGGCGAGTTCCGTTCGAGAGATCGATGTTTCCGACCGGTTGCTTCACCGAGGACGACTGGATGCCGACGATCCGGCCCCACTGCTTGCGTTGCATGTAGGGCACGACCTCGCGTACGAAACGGACGAAGTTGAGGTTGACGATCTCGAAGGCCCGGCGCCAGTCGTCATCTGTCATGTCCGCGAACTTGCCGATCGCCGGACCGCCGGAGTTGTTGACCAGCACGTCGATGCCGCCAAAGCGGTCCGCGGTAGCGGCCACGACGCTGCTGATGCCGTCCGCCGTGGAAAGGTCGGCAGGTACTGTGAGCACCTCGGCGCCGGTCTGCGTTCGGATTTCCTCCGCCGCCTTCTCAAGGTCGGCAGCGGTTCTGGCGCAGATCGCGACCTGCGCTCCCTCGCGCGCGAGCGCGAGGGCAGAGGCTTTCCCCAGCCCCTTGCTCGACGCGGCGACCAGCGCCACCTTGCCAGCCAGGCCTAGATCCACGAAACCCTCCAAGCTGTCCGGCGAGCAGCACCGCTTGATCGCTGCTGACTCCGCCCGTGACGCGTCGAAGCACCTTACGCCGCGGCGCTTCAGGGCTCGGGGATCGCCCCTGCCCCGGCGCCGTGCGCTTCGCGAGCAGCGACAGCGTCGAACACCCGCCCCCGCAGCAGCTCGTATTCGGCGCGCATGCGTTTGATAGCAGTGTCTGGCGGTCGGGTAATCGCGACGGCGCCGGTCAGTATTTCCTCGGGGCGGAACTGCTCGCGGGTGAGATCAATCTCCAGGCCGCTCGGCATGCGGTTCCACCAGTGGAAGTCGACCCGTTCGCCGTTGATGTGTACCTCGGCGCGGACCAGTTCCCCGCCCAGCAAGTCGTTGACCACCAGGGCGACAACGCCGCACTGGCCTCGTGCCGGGTTCTCTGGATCCCACGGATGGGCGGCGTCCGGCGGGTACGTGTCTGCGCCCCACGAAGACCGAACGATGTGCTCGATGTCTGCCAGCGTCAACGACATACCTTGCAGTGTTCCACCTGCCGCTGACACCGGCCGGAAACGGGCATCCGGCCTGCGCCTGCGTGACAACGTTCAGGGCTGTTGGCAGGCGATGTCGGCCACGGCCCAGCCTTGTGCGGCGAGCACGATGACGGCCAGGATCGGCCGGCCACTCCCGGAGTCCATCGTGACGAGGCCGGCCGAGCCGCCCGCGACAACGTCCGCGGACCGCACCGACACGTCTCGGACGCCGGTGCGGGAGCACAGCAGCGGGTCGTAGCCGAGGGGCCGCCGACCCGACGCGGTCAGCGCTTGCTGCAGATAGGCGCTACCCGTCTCAGGTCCCCCCGACAGCCGGGCTTTCAGCTCGTCCGGCATCGAGATCCCCTGCCGGCGTCCCGCCACGTACGCCTCATACAGCGAAGCTGCCGCGTCCCTGGCGCCTGCGCGCGTCACGTCGCTGCCGCCGATCGCGCAGGTGAGTCCGGTGATCTTGCCGGTGCGCGGCTGGCTGGCAGCGATGATGTACAGCGCCTGCTGGGCGGTTCGCCACCGGGCCACCACGACGGCCTGGCCGGCGATCACGCCAGCCTGCTGGTACTGCGGAGCCGCGGTCCAGGGCACGCCGCATCCCGGCGGGCCGGCAGAATCCGGGGATGCCTCCAGGATCGGTACGTACCAGGTCGCGACGCGCGCGCGGATCAGCGCGTCGACCGCCGCCTTACCGTGCGCGGCCGCCTGCGGGTAGGCGCGGAAGAAGGCCTCGACGTTGGCGATCGCGGCCGCTTCCGAACCGGTGGCGGCAGTAGCCGAAGAGCGGCTGGGGCTCGGCGAGGCCACCAGAGCCAGACGGCGGCCGCGGCCTGATGAGGATGCCTCGGGCCGGCCGCGACTGGCCGGGTGCCCGGCAGCACCGAGCAGCAGCCCGGCGGTCACCCCGGCCGCCGCGACCACGACTCCCGCCATGACCGTGGCGGTTATGATCACGCGTCTCGTGCGACTTCGCCCGGGCACCGCGCCTCCACTCACTAGTCATCCAGTACGACGGAACAACTGGCCAAAGGTTGCGCGCTAACTCAGCCCATCGCAGGGAGCGTCACTTCCCGCCGAGAACGGCCGCCAGCCCGGCCGCAGCGGCCGGTCTAACCGCGCCCATGCCGTTCGCGTGGACCGTCGGGCGGCACGTTCCCTTCCATATACAGCCCTGGCTGACGCTGATCAGGATCTGAGGCACCGGCTATGCGAGCCGAAGCTCAGGGTTACGCAGCTCGATCCTGCCGGGGCCGGCGAGGAACACGCCGAATACGACGGCGTCGGTGTCCGCTGGCACGTGGGCGGACACCCGGCGCGGTACCCAGGCCGGGTCAGCGGGCACCTCGGTGACGTTGTTGTCGGGATCGGCGAAGGCGGCCTGCTCGGTCAGCGGACCGCGGATGGGCCGTCCCTCCTTGACCCGCAGGAACAGTCCCGCCCGGCCGTCGGGAACCCGGAACTCGCCGCAGAACACCACCGTGGAGCCTCGGTAGTCGTCGGCGTAGACCTCCTGACCGAGCATGGCGAATCCGGCGGGCTCTGGCACTGCCGACGCGACCGTCGCGGTTCCCTCCCCGGCGACGCACTCATAGTCGTGCCAGCGCGAGTCGCTGACGTTCGCGCTGAAGCTGCCTCCGAATAGCCAGCCGTCGAGGCCGTCGGCGAAGTTCGCGTTGCGCGGCGAGTACCGAGGTCGCCGGAGTCGCGCCGAAACGGGCCCGCCGGGTCCGGGCGCAGCTCTGACCAAACCGCCGCCCGGCCCCGCCTCAAGGACCGGAGTCGTCCCCGCGGGAACGGCAAGCCGGTCCATCACCGTGTCCGCCACGCGGATGGGAGCGCGGGCCGCGATCGCAATGGCGAGTCCCTCGACGAGCCGCACGGTGACCTGCCGGGAACCCGCTGAGCCGGTCACCCCTATCCGGGCAGCGGCCACCTCGGGGCCTAGCTCGCCGATCTCCACCCCGGTCACGCTGGCGCCGAGTGCTCGCAGCACGCGGGCCGTGAGCCCATCTGCGGTCTGATCGGGTTCGGGCCGCAGAAGCCGCTGCAGGCGGAACCCATCATGGTTGAGGAACCACAGCGGCAGCTCCCGGCCGCCCGCGTCGTCGGTGAGGAGGACGAGGTGCGTGGGGCGAAATGGGCTATTCCGGTACTGTCGGCCGGCGTGGGTGATCCGGACGGTAGCCATCGACGGCCTCCTGGCGGCGGGCACGAGATCGGGGCGATGCTTGGTGAGGTAGGCCCGCATTCTGCGGCGGGCCTTGTGCAACCTCGCTCTCGTCGCGCCCTCGCCTGCCTCGCCGTCGGCGTAATAGCGCAGAACTACGGTGCGACGCTCTTCGGCCGGAAGCTCCGCCATCGCTGACCGGAGCGCGTCAGCCCGGTCGATGTCGTCCGCCGATGGCACCCCGTCATTGGCGACCGGGTGCAGCGGCTCTGGCCAGTCGGGCAGCAGCGTGGGCTGGCCGCGGCGCCGCAGTCCGTGGCAGACGTTGGCCGTGATGCCCGCCAGCCAGGCGGCGAACCGGTCGGGGTCGCGGAGCTGGTCAAGCGCGATAAACGCGCGCAGGAACGCCTCCTGCATGACGTCGTCAGTGTCGCTCAGGTTGGCGCACAGCTGTTTC
Source organism: Streptosporangiaceae bacterium (assembly GCA_030052355.1). Next base: position 12,737 of record JASIGS010000077.1, read on the forward strand.
GCCCGCGCGCGGACCATGGGCTGGTGCCTCTCGACGAGCAGGCGGAACGCCACCTCGTCACCGTCGCGCGCAAGGAGCACCAGCTCGCCGTCACTGATGTCAGGCATCGCCGCGCCGCAGTTCCGGACTCCGCAGCCAGACCCGGCCGCTGCCGGTCAGGATGATGCCGAAGCGGATCATGTCGGCGTCTTCGGGAACGAGGGCGGAGACCTCGTCGCTGGACCAGTTCCTGCTGCCGGCCGCCGTGGCGACCCGCTCCTGTTCGCGGTCCTGTTCCTTTCCGCGCCACAGAATCCGCAGGCACAGCCCGGCGCTCCCCGCGTCGTTCTCGGTGCGGAACTCCCCGCGGAACTTCCCGCGGAACACGACCCGGGCGCCGCGGAAGTCGTCCGCGAAGATCGTCTGCATCAAGGCTGCGGAGCCAGAAGGTTCGGGAGCCGCTGACGAAAGCCTCGCCCACCCGTCCCCGGCCACGACGTAATAGTCATCGGGAACGGAGGCATACAGGTGCCAGCGGTCAAGGCCGTCCGCGAACTCCATGTTCCGCGGTTCGAAGCGAGGCCGCTGGCCGACAAGCTCGACCGGGACGTCCGGGGTGCGCCCCTCGTGACGAGAGATCATGGGGTGCCCTGGTCCGGCCGGTGGGCCTTGGAAGAGCGCGGCCGGGTCGTCACCCGGCACCGGCACGGCGAGCCGGTCCATCAGCGCGCTGTCGACCCGAACCGGC
>JASIGS010000640.1 GCA_030052355.1 Streptosporangiaceae bacterium
CCGGCAACCGCTACGCCAGGGCGGGGTCGCGCTGCTGCTCGTGATGGCCGTCGCCACCGGAACCCTTGCTCTCGCCCAGCACGCCAGCTGGACCCGGTCTGCCAGCGACCAGGGCTCGTTCACCGCGGGCGCGGACGCGCGGGTCGACACGCCCTCCCCTCTCACTCCGGGCGCGACCGGCGCGATCACAGCCGCAACCGGCGTCCGGCACGCGATGGCGGTCTATGTCCAGCCCGAAACGACGCCTGCTGAGATACTCGCGGTCAACGCGACGCAGGCGGCGCAGACCGCGCTGATCCGCCCTGACCAGGCCGGGGTCCCTGAGACCAAGTTGTTCGGTGAGATCACGCCGAAGACAACGCCCGGCACTCTTATCCCTGGCCGTCCTGACGCGATTACGCTCACGGCCGCCCTCACCGCGACGGGCCTCGCATTCCAGACGGGCGGGGCACTGCCGATCACCGCCCGCCAGGCGAGCGCCATCGGCCGGGGGCTCGCGCCGGTCGCGGTCACGGTCACGGTGGCCGACGGCACGGGCGACATGTACCAGTTCGACGCGGGCACTCTGCCCGCCGACGGCCGGGAGCACGTCCTGCGGGCGTCGCTCGGCGGCGGGCACATCATCTACCCGTTGCGCCTGGTCCAGATCGCGCTCTCCTACCAGATCCCCCCGGCCCAGAACGTCGCGCTCACGCTTGCCGTCACCGGCCCGGCGCTTCGCGGCTGGCAAGGCAGCGCAACGTCACCCGACCTGCAAAGCTTCCGGGCCGGATGCTGCATAGCCAACACCTCAGTCCTGCCGTCAGGCGGCACGCTGACCAGCACGGGCGACACCGCGACGTTCACCTTCGACTCCGGCTTCGGCCAGGCATCCATCTCTGGGCCGCCGCTATCGGTCTTTGGGCAGGTGGCACTCAACGCGCCATCCGGGAGCGCCGTGGCGCCGCTCCCCGCGATCGCCACCAGCGCTTTCGCTGACCCGAACGACCTCGGCACCGGATCCGTCGTGCGGGCGACGGTCGGCGGCGTGCAGATGCAGCTGACGATCGTCGCCGTGGTGAAGAGCTTCCCCACGGTCACCTCGAGCGCCGGAGCGCTCATCCTCGACCTGCCGGCCGTCCAGCAGAGGGTTGTCAGCCAGGGCGTGGCGCCGCTGGCCGTCACGGAGTGGTGGCTCGCCACCGCTGATCACCAGATCCCGCCCGGCCTGCCCAGCGCGCTGCCACCGGGGAGCGCCGTCACCGGCGCCGCGCAGGCCACGGCACTGCTGACGGGCGACCCGTTGTCGGCGGCGCCGCAGCAGGCACTGCTCGCCCTCGCCGTCGCGGCGGTGCTGCTCGCGATCACCGGTTTCTGGGTGTCGATCAGCGCGAACGTCCGGCAGAGCCGCGCCGACAACGCGCTGCTCGCGGCGCTCGGCGTCAATCAGCGCTCGGCGGCGCTGCAACTGTCCCTGGAGAAGCTGATGCTCAGCGGGCCGTCTGCCGTTATCGGCGTCATCCTCGGCACAGCGGTCGCCAGCTTGCTGGTTCCAGCCGTCACGCTGTCACCGGCCGCGACACAGCCAGTCCCGCCGCCACTGACGCTGTTCGACCTGCCCCAGACGCTACCGCTCGCCGCGGCAGTCGCCGTCATTCCGGTGCTCGCCACGGCGCTGATCATGATCAGGCGCCCGGATCCTGCAGCCGAACTACGCGCGGCGGAGGCGTGAACATGAAGGTTCACACCGCAGAAGTGAGCACCAGGCGCCTGACCGGGATGGGCGCAGCCGCCACGCTGGCGCTCGCCATCCTCGTCTTCGGCTGCGTGCTCGCCGCCACGGCCGGGCCGCGCGAGGCGCTGTACACCAGGACGCATGCGCTGCAGGAGGCATTTGACACCGTCCCGCCGCTGGGACGGGGGATCACGGTGAGCACCACCTGGAATCAGTTCACGGGCGCCATTAATACGCCAGTGACCTACCTCGGCGATGGCCAGCTGAGCAACCTCGAAGCCCAGTTCAACAGCGACTTCAACAAGGGCGTCCTGCACCTCGCGCCGGTTTCCGCCGACTGGATGGGCATGACGACCGGCGAGCAGAGCGTGCCGAGGGGCCTGTCCGGCGCCGCCAGGAAGTTCCCGGTGGACATGCAAGTCATCTACCGCCTCCCGGTGACCGGCTATGTGCACGTGCTCGCGGGCAGCCTTTCCGCGCCGGCCGCCAGTGCATCCAAGGTGAACCCCAGTTTCTTTCCGACGATCAACGTGGCGGTCACACAGCAGACCGCGGACGAGTTCGGCCTGTCCGTCGGGTCGAAGGTGCTGACCGTGAACACCCCGGGTAGCTCGTTCGGGACGCAGCCGATCACGCTCAAAGTCAAGGCGATCGTGGCGGAAGTCCAGCCCGCTTCGGCCTTCTGGGGAGCCGTCCCGGCGCTGGCAGCGCCTCGCCTGAACGTGCCAGGCAACGCACCCTCGTACTTGACGTCCGGCGCACTGGCGCTGCCTGACGAGTCCGCTGCGCTCCAGCAGGACTACGGCCCTGGCTACTTGAACATGCAGTGGTTTCTCCCCATGAACCTAGGCGCGCTGCTGGGAGACCAGGCAGAGCCGCTGGACACGTTGCTGCGGCGGATCACCACCGAAAGCCCGACGCTGGTCGGCCCGCTGGCCGGCGTCGCCGGCGCGGTAACGGTCAGCACGGGCGTGCAGCAGGTGCTTGACTCGTTCATACTCAACGCCGCCGCGGTCGACGTGCTGCTGTGGTTCCTGTACGTGAGCCTCGCCGTGATCGCCGCCATCGTGCTGCTGCTGGCCGCGCGGATGATCGTGCTGCGCCGTGCGGGCGAACTGACGCTACGCCGGGCCCGTGGTGCGACGCTGCTGCAGATCGGGCTGGTCGCCGGGCGCGGGGCGGCGATCGGCTCGGTCCCGGCGGCCGTCCTCGCGGGCGCCGTCGCGGTGCTGCTCGTCCACGTGCCGACGCCGCCGGGCGGCTGGTGGCCGGGGCTCGGTGTGCTCGCGGTCGCGGTTGGCCTGCCCGCCGTCCTGGCCGCCTGGCAGCAGCGGCTGCCCCGTTTCGGTAGCGCCAGGGCCGCGGCCGGCTACCTGCGGTCCGGACAGACCGGAAGAAGCCAGCCCAGCCTGGGTTACGGCGCTCTGGGCTACAGCAGAGTAGCCCGGCGCCGGTTCCGCGGCGGGGTCCGCCTGGTGGCCGAGTTGACCGCCGTGCTCGCCGCTATCGGGGGAATCCTCGTGTTCCGGTCGCAGGGCATCCAGCCCGGCGCGTCCGTGGACTTCTACACCAGCGCGGCGCCGGTGCTGGTGGCCATCCCCGCGGTGATTGTCGTACTGCGGATCTACCCGCTGATCCTGCGCGGGCTGCTGCGTGGTGTCGCTCGGGGGAAGGGCGCGACCGGGTTCCTCGGCCTGGCCCGGGCCGCGCGGGCCGTGCTTACCCCCGCCCTGCCGGCGTACGCGCTGGTGCTGGCCATCACGCTGGCCGCCTTCGCCGGCATGCTACGGGACGCGGTGACCCGCGGCGAGATCAACGCCTCCTGGCAGACGGCGGGTGCAGACGTGACGATCGCCAACGTCGGCCCCGCCGGGGTGATCCCCGCGGCCGCACAGCACGAGATCGCGCACGTGCCGGGGGTAGAGCAGAGCGCGGTGGTATCGGAATGGACGCTGACCGCGCCGGATGGCGCAGCGGTGACCGCCCTCGCGGTCGACCCCGCCAGCTATTCGGCGCTTGTCGCGTCGTCCCGGACCTGGCCGGCCGTGCAGCCCGGGCTCCTGACCGGGGACGGGGTAATCGCCTCCCGGCAGGCCGTCGCGGCATTCCACGGCGACAGGACCCTGACGCTGACGACCCCCAACGCCGTGCAGGTACGAGTCCGGGTCACCGGGACGCTGTCGGGCACGCCCGCGCTGCCCGGCGGCGGGGCGTTCATCCTCATGCCCGACTCGATGATCGCGCACTACTCCTACGTCGTGCCCAACCTCATGCTGCTGAACGGGCCGAGTATCGACACCGCCAAGGTCACTGCGCTGGTGAATAAGGCGGTACCCACGGCAGTCATCACGGTCCGTTCGGGACTGCTCGCGCAGCTGACCAGCGCCCCGGTCCAGCAAGGTGCATTCCGGCTGCTCGCGCTCGCACTGCCCGTCGCGGCGTGGCTGGGTCTGGCCGTGATGCTGCTCCAGCTGGCGCTCGGGGCGGCAGAGCGCGAAGCCACCCTCGCGCGGCTGGCCACGATGGGGCTCGGCGAAAGGCAGCGAGCAAGGCTGGTGCTTCTCGAAGTAATCCCGGCCGTCATCGCTGCCGCGGTCGCGGCGGTCGCCGCCGCGGTGGTGCTGCCGCGGATCGCCGCACCGGTGATCGACCTGCGGGTCTTCACCGGTTCCAGTGCTGGCGTGCCGCTCGTGCCCGACGCGGCGTCGATCGTGATGCCCATCGTGGCACTGGTCGTGCTGGCCGCTGTGACGCTGGCAATAGAGATACGGGCGCGCCGCGGCGTCGTGGCGACCTTGCGCGAGGGTGACTGAGCTCGGGACGAGCCAGCGACAGAAACGCAAAGGCCCAAGCCCCTGCACAGGTGCGCAGACGCGCCAGCTCACGTCCGTCGTCCTCGCTGAGCTGACCTTATATCTGTCTTGAGTTGATTTTCCGCTTATTGCGCCCTGGTGCGATGAGCGGCTTGCGCTGATTGCTTTGGGTATGCAACAGTCTCGCCAAGGATTAATCCCGTAAAGCGGGACGGGCTGCCCTGATGTCGGGAAGCGGCCGAGACGGGGTGCAAATTTCTTCGTGACTCGTGTAATCCGCGACGTCGTCGTTGACGTCATACGCATGAGCCTTGCTCTCTTAGATATGAAAATTATCGCCATTTTCAATTGAAACTCATGCAACCGGAACGGGCGACCGGCGGCAACGGCGCGGGTGGGGAGTCGCGAAACCTATGAACAATAGGACCTTTGGGTTGCCTTTCAGGCGAGTGGGGACGTTTGGCACTTCTGGCCGGGCGGCGTGGCGCTCGCGAATAGCCAGGTTCCTTGTACCCGTGCTGGTTGCTGGGGGCGTCACAGCCGGAGTTGCGCTGCCTGGCGGGCTGCTTAGTGCGTCCCCGGCCGCGGCGGCTACCGCCAACACGCTGGACATGAACATCCTGCTGATCGGCGACGGGACCACCGACCCCACGACGGCGGCCTGGGAAGCCGCGCTGACCCAAGAAGGCGTTCCCTACACCCCGGTCACGGTCAGCGGCACCTCGCCAGACGAATCGGTGACGCTGCCGACGCTGTCCGACGGCACCACGGGCTACTACGACGGCATCGTGTTCGCCGACTCGCCCTACGACATCTCCTCCAGTCTGTCCACGCTGTACAGCTACGAAGCGACCTTCGGCGTGCGCCAGATCGACGGCTACTACTCGCCGACGTCGACACTGGGCCAGACCCTCGTCAGCTCCGGGGCGCTCGATGGCACCACCGGCACGCTTACCACCGCCGGGCTGACGGCGTTTCCTGAGCTGGAAGGCCCGATCCCGTTCAGCACGGGCACGTACGGCTACGCCTCGGTGGCCAACTCCGGAGCGCCGCTCACGCCGCTGATCGAAAACTCCACCGACGACATCCTCGCCGCGGTCTATCAGCACCCGAGCACCGACGCCCAGGCAAACGTGGCCGAGCTCGCG
>JASIGS010000641.1 GCA_030052355.1 Streptosporangiaceae bacterium
GCGTGCCCGAGCGCGGTACGCGCCCCGGAAACCTGGTGCTCGCCCGCCTTGCCCATCACCTGCATGGCGGACTCGGCGAACCGCAGCAGCCCGGACGCACCGATCGGGTTAGAGCACAGCACCCCGCCGGACGGGTTCACCGGCATCGAACCGCCGATCTCGGTCTCGCCGGCCGCGGTCAGCTTCCAGCCTTCGCCCGCTGCCGCGAAGCCGAGGTTCTCCAGCCACATCGGCTCGAACCAGGAGAACGGCACGTAGATCTCCGCGACGTCGATCTGGTCTATCGGGCGGCTGATGCCGGCCGCGGCCCACAGCGCCGCGGCCGCGTCGGCGCCAGCCCGCGGGTTGACGTGGTCCTTGCCGGAGAACATGGTCGGCTCGGTGCGCATCGACGTGGCCCGGATCCACGCGACCGGCCGCGAGGATGCCTCGGCCGCTGCCTGGTCACCGATCACCACGGCGCAGGCGCCGTCAGAGGACGGGCACGTCTCGTCGTAGCGGACCGGGTCCCACAGCATCGGGGACGCCTGCACCGACTCGAGCGTGATGTCGGGCTGCCGCAAGTGCGCGTACGGATTGAGGGCGCCGTTCCGCCGGTCCTTGACCGCGACCACGGCGCCGACCTCGGGCGGCGAGCCGCTGCGGCGGATGTACGCGCGGACATGCGGAGCGAAGTAGCCGCCCGCGCCGGCCAGCACCGGCATGGAGAACGGCGGCGAGATCGACAGCGCCCACATGGCGTTGGACTCTGACTGTTTCTCGAACGCGATGGCGAGAACCCGGCGGTGCACCCCGGCCTGCACCAGGCTCGCTGCCATCACCCCGGTGGCACCGCCGACCGAGCCGGCCGTGTGCACCCGCAGCAACGGCTTGCCGACCGCGCCGAGCGCGTCGGCCAGGTACAGCTCGGGCATCATCACGCCCTCGAACAGGTCCGGGGCCTTGCCCACGACCACCGCGTCCACGTCGCCGATGGACAGCCCCGCGTCGGCGAGCGCGCGGTCGACCGCCTCCCGGCAGAGCCCGGCGATCGAGACGTCCGGCCGCTTGCTGCGATGGTGGGTCTGCCCGGTGCCGAGCACCGCCGCCCGGTGGGGGGGAGTCATCGCGCCTCCAGCACGCAGACCAGGTTCTGCTGCAGCGCCGGCCCGCTCGTCGCGTGCCCGAGTGCCCGCCCGGCCGCGCCGGAGGAGATGAGACGCGCGGCGTGCCCGATCCGTGCGAGGCCGGCGGCGAACATCGGGTTCCCGGCGAGCGCGCCGCCGGACGGGCTCACGGCGACCGACTCAGGCAGCCCGAGCGAAGAGCGCAGGATGATCTCCTGGTGGGTGAACGGCGCGTGCAGCTCGGCCGCGTCGATGCCGTCCCCGGCGCCGGCCGCGACACCGGCGGCCGTGGCGGACGGTGCCCTCGTGAGGTCGCGCGCGCCGAGCAGCCCCGAGTCGATCCGGTGCTCGAAGCCGGTGATCCAGGCGGGACGCTCGCACAGCTCCTCTGCCCGGCCGGAGGCGGCGATGACCACGACCGCCGCCCCGTCGGTGACCGGCGCGCAGTCGTGCGCGCGCAACGGGTCGGCGACATACGGCTCGGACAGCAGCTCGTCGGCGGTCACCTGCCCTGCGACGAGGGCCGCCGGGTTCGACACGGCCGCGGCCCGGCGGGCAGCCGCGACGCCGGCCATGTCGCGTTCCCCCCACAAGCCGCTGTCGAGGCCGAGCCTGCACTGCATCGCGGCGACGCTCACCGAATCGGGCCACAGCGGCGCGGCGACGTACGGGTCGAGCTGGAGCGCGAGGACGCGGCGCAGGTCGCCGGCTGACGACTTGCCGAAACCGTAGGCCAGCGCCACGTCGGCCTCGCCGGTCAGCACCTTGACCCACGCCTCGTACAGCGCCCACGCGGCGTCCATCTCCACGTGCGACTCCATGACCGGCGGGAACGCCCCGATCGCGTCGACCGCCGACACGAACGAGAACGCCCGCCCGGCCAGGTAGTCCGACGAGCCCGAGCACCAGAAGTTGATGTCGCGCCGCGACAGCCCGGTCTGCTCGAAGACCTGGTGGAAGATCGGCACCAGCATCTCAACGCCGTTCGTGGTGCCGTCGGTGTGGCGAACGTTCGGCGCCTCGGCGAAGCCGACGACCGCGACGTCACGCATCGACCGGCCGCCCGTCACAGGTGGTGTGCATAGGACTCATAGGGCGCGTCCGGCTCCCCGGTCGGCTCGAAGTGGTCGATGTTCTGGGCGCTCGTTCCCCACTGCTCGCGCGGCTTCCACGCCGCGGCGACGCGCATGCCCATCCGCACCTGGGCCGGGTCGCAGCCGAGTATCAGGTGCTGGAACGCGATGTCGGCGCCGTCAAGCAGGACCGACGCCGCGACGTACGGCACCGGCACCCGCTGGCCCTGGAATGGCACGTTGACGACGCAGAACGTGGTCACGATCCCCCGGTCCGGCAACTCCACGTCTGTCGTCGTCGGCACGCCGTCCACGGGGCACGCACCGCGCGGCGGCACGTAGACCTTGCCGCACGCCGGGCAGCGCTGCCCGATGATCTTCCCCTCGGCCAGCCCGCGCAGGTACCGGCTTTCCTCGGCCGACGCGCTGTGCTCGTAGCGCAGCCGGATCGGCGTAGTGATCATCGTCACTGGAACGTCACTGTCACTTTCGGCGGCCATCGGCTTGGCGGCGGTATCCAAGGCTGGCGCGGCGTCGCCGGCCGGCTCAAAGCACTCGATGTCGCGGATGGTGCCGCTGCGCTCGGCAGCCCACCGCGCCCGCACCCGCATGCCGGTCCGCATGCCCGCGGCCGACCCGGCGTCGACCGCGTGCAGCAGCCCGGTATCGGCCCCGTCAAGCCTGATCAGCGCCCACCCGAACGGCCGGTCAAGCGGCTGGCCCTCGCGCGGCGACGGCTGCCACGACCAGGTCAGCACCGTCCCTTCCTGGCCTACTTCGACAAGCTCCGCCGGCGGGGCGAACGTCACCGGGTCGTACTCGGCCGGTGGCACGTGCACCCGGCCGTCGGCGCTGCGGGAGCCGAGGATCCTGCCGTCTTTCAGGCCGGTCATGAACTTGCTGAGCACCGGGCCGAGCGAGCGCGTGTAGTCGAAGGTGATCTCCAGCGGCGCGCTCAGCACAGCCGCCTCTGACGGCACAGTCACGGATCAGAGTGAAACACGTTCTACCTTCCGGCGCCAGGTGTCAGCCCCCCGGCCCGTCCGGATGTCCCGCCACGTGGGTAGCCGATCATTGTCCCTTAAAATCCGGCTTGCGCTTCTCGGCGAAGGCCCGCGGGCCCTCCCTGGCGTCGTCGGTGGCGAAGACCGCCATGCCGAACCTGGACTCCAGCGCGAAGGCGTCGTTCTCGGCCATGCCCTCGGTCTCCCTGATCGTGCGCAGGATGGCCTGCACGGCAAGCGGGCCGTTCGCCGCGATCATGTCCGCGATCTCCAGCGCCTTGGCCAAGGCCTGGCCGTCGTCCACCATGTGACCGATCAGCCCGATCGCGAGTGCCTCGTCGGCGTCGATGTGCCGCCCGGTAAGCAGCAGGTCAGCGGCGACCGTGTAGGGGATCTGGCGTACCAGGCGCACCGCGGATCCGCCGAGCGGGAACAGTCCCCAGCGCGCCTCGGAGATGCCGAACCTGGCGCCGCGGCCCGCCACGCGGATGTCGGTGGCCTGCAGGATCTCGGTGCCGCCCGCGATCGCCGCGCCCTCGACGGCCGCGATCAGCGGCTTGCGGAGGCGCCTCCCCTTCAGCAGCGGCTCGATCACCGTCGGGTCGAACGCGCCGGTCGCGAACGACTCGCCGGGGTGCGACGCCGTCATGGCCTTGAGGTCGGCGCCCGCGCAGAACGCTCCGCCCGCCCCGGTGAGGATGCAGCAGCGGACCTCAGG
>JASIGS010000642.1 GCA_030052355.1 Streptosporangiaceae bacterium
CGGCACGCCCCGCGGTGATCACGGCACGCCGGTCACGGGGCAGCTAGGACACCTTCGCCTCTCCTGCCGTGCCGTCGGCTGCGGCAGCGTCTGGCACTTCTGCTGGCACCGGGCTGCCGCTGCTAGTCCCGTGTCGTACCCGGCGGACTAGATCCTTCGCGAACATCCCCGATACGCCGCCCAGCAGAAGGGCGAAGAACCCCGCGGCCTGGAAGGGGATCACATACAAGGGCGGGACGAAATTAGAGCCATCGGCTAGTGACAAGAGCGACAAGGTGAGCACGGCCACCTGGACCATGAGATTGCCGCCAGCGATCCAGTACGACGCCATCGCAACGGCCCTGGCGTCCCCCTGATCCCGGGCTGGGAGCACCGCGACGAGGGCATCGCTCGCCTGCACGACGGCTGCGAGTGCGATGACGGGCGCGGCTGTCCCCGTCACGACCCAGAAGTCCGCGTGAAATGCCACCCGGCCATTCTCGGCGAACACAGGCGGTACCGGCGAATGGCGCCAACAACGGCAACCTCTGCCGCGGGTCAGCGGCGCGACCGGGTCAGATTCCGAAGCCGCCGTCGACCGGCAGCGCGATGCCGGTGACGTACTCACTGTCCTCGCTGGCGAGGTACAGCACCGAGCGGGCGATCTCTTCCGGGCTGGCGTGCCTCCCGAACGGGATCCTCGTCTCGAACAGCCGCGCGGCCTCGTCCGGCGGCGCGCCGGTCGCGGTGACCTCGATGTCGCGCTGGAACTGCGTGTCCGTCGGCCCTGGATGGATCGTGTTCACCCGGATCCCGCGGGCGGCCGCTTCCTTGGCCGCGGTGCGCATGAGCCCGACCTGGGCGTGCTTCGCGGTCGCGTAGCCAGCGATCCCCATGTCCGAGGTCAGGCCGACGACGCTGGAGTTGATGATGACGCTGCCGCCGTCGCGCATCGCCGGAAGGCCGTGCTTGAGCAGCAGGAACGCGCCGAGCACGTGCACGTCGAGCACGCGCCTGAACTCCTGCGTGGGGTACTCGCTGATCGGGACGGCGACCGGCCCGCTGATCCCGGCGTTGCTGAACAGGATGTCGAGCGGGCCGAAGTTTTCCGTGGCCGAGCTGACCGCCGCGGCCACCTGGTCCTCCTCGGTGACGTCCGTGACGCTCCAGCTGGCTGCCGGGCCAAGTTCGGCTGCCGCTGCCTCGAGCAGCGCGCGGCGCAGCCCGGCCAGGTGGACCCGCGCGCCCTCGGCGGTGAACAGCCGGGCCGTCGCGAGGCCAATGCCGCTCTCCCCGCCCGTGATCAGGGCCACCTTGCCGTCGAGCCGACCCATCGCGGTTCCTCCTGCGAGCTGGGGTGCGTCCGCGCCGACCGGGATGCGCGCCACGATGCTAGCGCGAGCCTTGGACTCCGCGGCCAGGTCCCAGTGTCATGAGCCAGGAGCGTCGTAACGCAGCTGGAGCTTGGCTGCGCGATCCACCTCATCGGCCGTCAGAAGTGCCACCATCCGGTTGACCACCTTGCCGCTGGCAGCGGCCGACATCGCGGTGGCCGCGGCTGCGGCGTTGTCCGGCAAGTCGCAGAGGATGTACACGTCATCGGAGCCGAGGGCGAAGTAGAAGCCCTCCAGCGTGCCGCCGGCGTCGGCCAGAACCCGCCGCGCCGCCTCCACCCTGGCAGTGCCGCCCTTTGCCATCAGGCCCTTGATGCCCTCTGGGGTGTAGGACGCGATCGTCAGATATTTCGGCATTGTTGTTACCCCCCGTTGCGTGCCGCGTACGTGGATGGGGTATCCACGGCGGTGCTGCCCAAACTCTGCGGTGATCAGCAGGCCCGCAGACCGCGCGGTCAGTGTCCTTCAGTCACGCGTGCGTTTCCCCACGCCACCTCGATGTTCGCCGAACTGCCCGCCGAAGTGATGCCGGGGGTGAAGCACTCGAGCGTGAGGGTATGGACTCCTGTCACATTGACATCGATGGTCTTTGGCTTCAGCACGCTCACACTGAAGCTAGTGAGAGGGTTGCCATCGCCAAGCAGTGATACGCCCACTATGTAGTCGGACGGCCACTGAGCCTCGACTCCGACAGTGGCTTCGAATCGGCGAGCGTTATGGTTCAGCTTATATACCGCGGGAAAAGCTGCCAGGTCACCATTGTCGCAGGAGAACGAGATACTCTTGGGATAGATTGACCCGTATATCTTGACCGGACCCGGGTAGACCAGCTCGCCGAGATTGCTGGCAGGGGTCATGTCAGAGACATATGAGAACGAGGACGTGCTGGAAGTTCTCGGAATTACCACCGGGGCTAACTTGGCAGCCTGAGAGCTTGCACTGGCCGAATTGTGAGGGACAGGCGAAGAGGCTGCCTTTGGCGGTGTGCCACGACTGACTTCGACGAGCGCTATTACTACCGCCACCGCAGCAACGACGCTTCCGGTAATCGTCCAGAAGAGTGTCCGCCCTCGCGGCATCGGTCCTCCGAGCTGTCGTGCTCAGCTACAGGCATCTTAGCGTCAGCGCTTCCTAGACTGGCGGGGTGACCATCGCGCTGAGCCTGCTCGGGGACGTGCGCTGGCGGCGGCGGGCGGTGACCGGCGACCGCCCGCAGGCGCTGCTGGCGGCCCTGGCCGCGCAAGGTGGTCGGCCGGTACCCGACGACGAGCTGGTCGAGCTTGTCTGGGGCGAAGAGCCCCCGGCCAACGGGCTCAAGAGCCTGCAGGTGCTGGTGTCGCGCACCCGCAGTGCGTGCGGCGCGGACACGATCGTGCGCGAGGGCGCCGGGTATCGGCTCGGCGCCGAGCCCAGCGAGGTCGACAGCGTGCGGCTGTCGGAACTTGTGCGCGACGCCGCCGCAGCGCTGGACCAGGATGCGGCGGCTGCCGCCGAGCTGGCCCAGCAGGCGCTGGTGCTGGCGGACGGCCTGCAAGTGGCGGCAAACGGCGACCCTGGGCCGCTGGCGGCGGTGCGCCGGGCGGCCGCGGTGGACGCCGGAACTGCCCGGGTGGTACGGGCGCGGTCGGCCAGCAGGATGGGTGCGCACGGCGACGCGCTGCCGGCCCTCGAGGCCATGTCTGCGCAGCAGCCGCGGGACGAGTCGCTGCTGGCTGACCTGCTGCGAAGCGAGGCAGCCGTGCGAGGTCCGGCGGCCGCTCTCGAGCGGTTCGAGCGCTACCGCCGCGAGCTGCGCGACCAGTTCGGCACCGACCCTGGCGAGTCGCTCCGCCGGGCGCACCGGGACCTGCTGGCGATGGACCGGCCAGTGCGCCGGGGTCTGCGCTACGACGCGACGACGCTGCTCGGCCGCGAGAGCGACCTTGACCGGCTGCGGGCGCTGACGACGAGCGCGCGGATGGTCTCGATCGTCGGGGCGGGCGGCCTGGGCAAGACGCGGCTTGCCCAGGCCATCGCGCGCGACGCGGCGGTGCCGGTCGTGCACGTCGTCGAGCTGGCTGGGGTTGCCGCGGCAGACGACGTGATCGGCGAGGTCGGGTCGGTGCTCGGCGTCCGGGACTCGATACAGAGCCGCCGGGCGCTTACTGCCGAACAGCGGGCTGACATTCGCGGGCGCATCGCGCAGCG
>JASIGS010000643.1 GCA_030052355.1 Streptosporangiaceae bacterium
CTGCGGTTAAACGATCTTGGAATTCGAACGTTGTGCCGGTTGCCCCCAGATTCATGCCCGGCTTCGACCGTTTTGCGCCACCCGAACTGATACAACGTCTTGCGGCGCGGCATTCCTGACGCTCGCGGCAGGGGGACCGAAAGGTACAAAAGGCGCAGAAGCGCAGCGCCCGCCACAGGGCCGCGCCCCGCCGCAGAGCCACGGCGCGCCCGAGGCTAGTCACAGCGTGAAGACGACCTTGCCGAACAGGTCGCCGGCGATCATCGCGGTAAACCCATCGGCGGCCTGGGTGAGCGGCAGCACCCGGTCGATGACCGGCCGCACACCCGTCTGGACGCAGAACGTCATGAGCCGAGCCAGCTCGTCCCTGTTGCCCATCGTCGAGCCGACGACGGAGAGCTGCAGGAAGAACACTCGGTTCAGGTCAGCGGGCGGAACGGTCCCGCTGGTGGCGCCGCAGATTACGACGGTCCCGCCCGGCTTCAGCGCACGCAGGGAGTGCGCCCAGGTGGCCTGACCGACGGTCTCCATGACCGCGTCGACCCGCTCGGGCAGCCGCGCCCCGGCCTCGAAGACCTGGTCGGCGCCGAGCGCCAGCGCCCGCTCCCGCTTGGCCGGACTGCGGCTGGTGACCCACACGCGGAACCCGCCGGCCCTGCCGAGCAGGATCAGCGCGGTGGCGACGCCGCCGCCCGCGCCCTGCACGAGCACAGTCGAGCCGGGCATGACGCGGGCGCGGCCGAACAGCATGCGGAAAGCGGTCAGGTACGCCGTCGGCAGGCACGCCGCCTCCTCGAACGACAGCGCAGCAGGCTTGGGCAGCAGGTTCCGGCGCGGCACGGCCAGCCGCTCGGCGAACGTACCGTCGTGCCGCTCGGACAGCAGAGACCTGGCCGGGTCGAACGTCTCGTCGCCGCCGGCCGCCAGCGGATCGCCGACCACGGCGTGCACGACGACGTCGTTGCCGTCCTCGTCGGTTCCGGCCGCGTCGCAGCCGAGGATCATCGGCAGCCGGTCGGCCGACAGCCCGACGCCCCGCAGCGACCAGACGTCGTGGTGGTTGAGTGAAGCGGCCCTGACGGTGATGGTCGTCCACCCGTCCGGCGGGACCGGCTCGGCGTGCTCGCCCAGCACAAGACCCGCGATGGGGTTCTCGGCGTCGAAACTGGCCGCGGTGACAGCGAACATGCACTGGACCCTAGCGCCCGGCGTCGCGGCCAACTCACGGCCGTCCCTCATTGCGCTTTATAAGGGGAACGACGAACTCCGGCGGCCCGGCCCTCTTGCGCGCGCCGCCCAGAGGCAAGCCGTGCCGGCTCGGCCGAGCGCGGCCGGTTAGCCGCAGCGGATTCCGGTCCAAGCTGGGCAAAGTAAAGGTTAGGCAATAAGGACACCCTCCTGGGTGGCCTGGTCTGTGCCATACTCAAACCGGGAAGCGGCCTCCTCCTGTTGGACTGACGCAGGTAAGGACCGTAGTGAATCTGTCTTCATACGCTGGGCTGGCGGTTCGCCTCGTCAACACCCTCGCACGGGCTGACGGCGAAGCGGACCCGCTGGGCTCGCCTGACGCGTGCGCCGCGTCGCTCGGCGACCACCTCGCCGGGCAACCGACACGGCGCGATGTTTCCGTGCTCAGCTACCTGCGGGACGAGTTCGCCGCGGTCTTCACGGCGGCCGCGGCCGGCCGTGACAAAGAGGCCATCGAGCGCCTGAACTCCCTGCTGATCCAGTTCCCGATTCAGCCAGAGCTCGTGAGCCACGATGACGTTCGCTGGCACGTGCACCTGGCCCCGCAGGGCTCGGTCTCAGACCGGTTCGCAGCAGGCGCGGTGATCGGCGTATCGCTGATGGTCTCGCTGCACGGAGTAAGCAGGCTCGGTGTCTGCGCCATCGCGTCCTGTGGCCGGGTGTTCATCGACTCAAGCCCTGGCAGGTCACGGCGATACTGTGCCGAGCACGGGCCATCGCGGGCCAACGTCAGCGCGCTTCGCCGGCAGCCGCCCTCGCTGGCGGGCCACGAGCCCGCGGCTGCCAGCTGACGGTCCCGGCCGACCTTCGTCAGACGGCCGACCATTAGCTGACCGACAGCAACAAACGAGGAGGTCTAGCTAACGGTGTTAGCTAGACCTGCAGCAAGCTGAAGCCGGTGTTAACTTTTATTACAAAGTCCGCCTTGCCGGCGACTCGATTCCGCGCCGGTTCCGCTGTCCGGCTGTGGCCTCTGACCTGCCGCTATACGGATGACTTACGCGTCAGTAAGGGTAAGCCCGCGCGTTGGTTCCGTGACTCGCGTTACCGAAATGACGCCAAGTGACTTCTTCTCAGAGCCCAAGTCGATCATTACGATGTGGCGTACTCCACGGCCGTATGGCCCACGTATGCGGACCCGAAAGAAGGTCTGAACCATGGCAGCTGAGTCTGTCGCTACAGTTACCAGACCGGCGGATGTCGGCCTTAAGCGGGAGATGGGTCTTATCGGAGGCATGTGGGCCTCCGAAACCTCCATCATCGGCTCGGGCTGGCTCTTCGGCTCTTGGTACGCCGCCTCCGCGGCGGGCACCGCGGCCCTGCTGGCCTGGGGCATCGCCGGCGTGATCGTCATCATCATCGCGCTGGTGCACGCGGAGCTTGGCGGGATGTACCCGGTCGCGGGCGGAACGGCCAGGTTCCCGCACTTCGCGTTCGGCAGCGTTGCCGGCACGTCGTTCGGGTTCTTCTCCTGGCTACAGGCCGTCTGCGTGGCGCCGATCGAGTGCTTCGCCGTGATGCAGTACGCCTCGTACTACTGGCACAGCGTCTACAACACCTCGACGGGCGTCACGACGGGGCTTGGCTTCCTGATGACGATCATCCTGATGGCGATCTTCACGGGGATCAACTTCCTCGCCATGCGGCTCTTCAACAGGGTGAACGCGGGCATCATGTGGTGGAAGATCGCGATCCCGGTGATCGCGATTGTCATCCTGCTGTTCAAGTTCCACCCGAGCAACTTCGGCTCGCACGGTGGCTTCATGCCCTTCGGCATGAAGAGCGTCTTCAGCGCGATTCCGACCGCTGGCATCGTGTTCGCCTACCTCGGCTTTGAACAGGCCGACCAGCTAGCAGCCGAGATCAAGAACCCGCAGAAGAACCTGCCGCGCGCGATCATCGGCGCGATCCTGATCGGCACCCTGGTCTACATCCTGCTGCAGGTGGTGTTCATCGGCGCGATGAAGCCCAGCTTGCTGACCGGCGGCTGGGGCGGACTGAGTAGCAACACCGGCCTCGCCAGCGGCCCATTCGCGTTCCTCGCTGGGATAGTCGGGCTGGGCGCGCTAGCGACGGTGCTGCGAATCGACGCGGTCGTCTCCCCGTTCGGCACCGGGCTGATCTACCAGACGTCCACGTCGCGGATCGGCTACGGCCTGGCCAGGAACCGCTACTACCCGCAGATCTTCGCCAAGACCGACAGGAACGGCGTTCCCTGGTTCAGCCTGATCTGCGCGTTCGTGTTCGGCCTGGTCTTCCTGCTGCCGTTCCCGAGCTGGAAGTCCTTGGTCGGTCTCGTCACGTCGGCGTCAGTGCTGATGTATGCGGGCGCACCGCTGTCGCTTGCCGCGTTCCGCAAGCAGGTCCCGGACGCGGCTAGGCCCTACCGGATGCCTGGCGCGGTCTGGATGGCGCCACTGGCGTTCATCTTCTGCTGCGAGATCATCTACTGGTCCGGCTTCGACACGGTCTGGAAGCTCGGCATCTGCGTCGTCATCGGCTACATCCTGATCGGCACGTCGATGGCGTTCGACAAGAACCGGCCGCCGCTTGACTGGAAGTCGGCGCAGTGGCTGCCGATCTTCCTCATCGGGATGGGCATCATCTCCTGGCAGGGCCGCTACTGCAGCAACGGTCCGGCCCGGGCGGTGGGCGCGAGCTGCAGTGCCACCAACCGCATCCCGTTCTGGTGGGACATCGCCATCGTGGCAGTGTTCGCCCTGATCATCTACTTCTGGGCACAGGCCACGCGCCTGCCGCGGCAGGAGATGCAGGACCTCGTTGCCCGGCAGTCGGGCGAGCACGAGCCAGGCGGAGCTACCGCCGAGGCCTGACTCGGCTCATAGCACTGACAGTCCGCTGGCCCGCCCCGTTCGGGGCGGGCCAGCGGCGCTTTCACCCACCCGATCGCGGCCGGTGGTAACGAAGCAGCACCCGCCCCTCGATCAGATCGGGCGGAACGACCCCGAACGACCGGCTGTCCACCGCGCCCGCACCGGGATTGTCCGACTCCAGCCACCAGCCGCCTGGCTGCTCTCGGACTGCGCGCTTGACCACGAGCATGTCGGTCCGGCTCGGGTAGCGAGCTATCACGACCTGACCGGCTCGCACCCGCGGCGGACGCCCCGGCCGCAGTCCGCGCCAGGCGAGCAGCCAGTCCCCCGGCCGCAGCGCTGGCTCCATGGACCGCTCGGCGACCGCGACCCGCCAGAGCGGCCAGCGCGCGGTGACAGCCACACTCGGCAACCGCCTGCGCACGCATCCCTCCCGCCTGCGGCAAGGGCCAACGCGATAATGTCGGAACCGGCAGACCAGTGATCACGGATGAGAGAAGGCGATCAATGAGGCTGTTCGCACGTCTCCTCGCGCCGAAGGTTACCGTGCACGCCCACTGCGACCTCCCCTGTGGCGTGTACGACCCGGCGCAAGCGCGGATCGAGGCCGAGTCGGTCAAGGCAATCTGCGAGAAATACCAGGCGAACTCCGACCCGGAGTTCCGCATCAGGGCCCTGCAGATCAAGGAAGAGCGGTCTGAGCTCGTCAAGCATCACCTGTGGGTGCTCTGGACCGACTACTTCAAGCCACCGCATTTCGAGAAGTACCCGCACCTGCACCAGCTGTTCAACGAGGCAACCAAGCTGGCAGGCGCTGGCGGCACGAAGGGCAGTGCCGACCCGGCCAAGGCGGACGAACTGCTTGGCAAGATCGAGGAGATCAGCAAGATCTTCTGGGAGACCAAGCAGGGCTGAGCCGAAGCTTCCGACCGGCGGGCCGCGCGGCGGTCCGCCGGTCGTCCGCTTCGGGCCACCAAAATGGGCCTAGCCGATTTCTCTGCAATCGGATGGTCACTGTAAGTTGCGATAGAGGCCACCGCCCGCAAGCGACAGGCTAGCCCTGCAACTGTGGAGGTATGAGTGACGGAGGAGACGACCTCGGCGATCGCGGCCGCACCCGACGGCACGGCAGGCAAACCAGCGAGCCCAGTGGCGGGGAGGTCGTCCATCGAATCAAACACCGCAGCCCGGTCTCCTGATACCGGCACCCAGGACCAGGTCAACATCCGGATGCCGGCCGACGGCGCTTACCTGTCGGTACTTCGAACCGCGACCGCCGGACTCGCCGCGCGCCTCGACTTCACCCTCGACGACATCGAGGACCTGCGCATCGCCGTCGACGAGGCGTGCGCCATGCTGCTCGGCCAGGCAGTCCCAGGCAGCAGTCTGGAGTGCAGTTTCGCGCTCAGCCAGGATGAGTTGATCATCACCGTATCCGTCCCGAGCCTGAACCCTCGCCCGCCCGCTGGCGACACCTTCGCCTGGACTGTCCTCTCGGCCCTCGCAGGCAGCGTCGCCGCGGAGACAGGGCCCGGCGACAGGCTCGCCATCGTGATGCGCAAGAGCCGCCCCGATCCGGGGTCGGCGTGACGGGGGAAGCAGAGGTCACCTTGACCGAGGAGTTCGAGATGACGTCGATGGCGCGGTCCAGGGGGGTCCCCGCGTCAGACGACACCGACGGTGTAGTCCCGTCGGTGCTGGAACTCGACGACGAGGCCGACCTAGCGGACGAGGTGCCGGTGCACCATGGCCCGCGCGAGCGCGGCCACGCCCGCGAGCTGTTCGAACGGCTATCGGCCTTGCCGCCTGACGACTCCGAGCGGCTGGAGATCCGCAGTGAGCTTGTCGAGTTGCACCTGCCGCTTGTCGAGTACCTGGCCCGCCGGTTCCGGAACCGCGGTGAGTGGCTCGACGACCTGACGCAGGTCGCCACCATCGGCCTCATCAAGTCCATCGACCGGTTCGACCTGGACCGCGGGGTGGAGTTCTCCACCTACGCGACGCCCACGATCGTCGGCGAGATCAAGCGGCACTTCCGCGACAAGGGCTGGGCGGTGCGGGTTCCGCGCCGCCTGCAGGAACTCAAGCTCGCGCTGGCCAAGGCCATCAGCGAGCTCGCGCAGCGGCTCGGCAGGGCGCCCACCGTGGGAGAGCTCGCAGAGCACCTCCAGATGAGCGAGGAGGACGTGCTCGAGGGCCTTGAGTCCGCGAACGCCTACTCGACCGTCTCCCTCGACGCGCCCGACTCGGGCGACGACGACGCGCCCGCCGTCGCAGAGTCACTTGGCATGGTGGACGAGGCGCTCGAGGGTGTCGAGTATCGCGAGTCGCTGAAGCCGCTCCTGGAGCAGCTTCCGCCCCGGGAAAAGCGGATCCTGCTGCTGCGGTTCTTCGGCAACATGACGCAGTCGCAGATAGCCACCGAGCTCGGCATCTCGCAGATGCACGTATCCCGGCTGCTGGCCAGGACGCTGGCTCAGTTGCGCGAAGGGCTGACCAGCGACGAATAGGTGATTATTTCACCGCGTTTGACTTCGATTTCTGGTCGCTTTCCTCCGGCCTGCCGGGCGTGAGCACCCGCAGGCTCGCCGGAGCCAATAGCGCCGCGAAACCCCCGGCTCCCAGCAAAATAGCTGGAATGCCCCAGTCATACCTGTGGGCCTGCAAGAGGTATATAGCCACGATGGCGACAAAGAGCTGGGTGAGAACCGCAGGCGTCCGGCTCCACCGCCTGGCGCCCCACAGCCCAAGGGCGACCAGGCCGAGCAGCGCGGCCATGCACAGGCCGA
>JASIGS010000644.1 GCA_030052355.1 Streptosporangiaceae bacterium
TCGGTTACTACTTCCGCCAGTGGATTCACCGTTACGGTTATTTCCTCCTTGTTTATGGGTCGGTGCTTCGCACCAGCAAGCCAACCACCTCGATCCGTCACGCTCAGGTTCCCGCAAGCGGCGACCTCGAGATGAGCCCGGACGGCAGTGTTCTGTACGAGCTGGGTGCGGGGTACGCACCCTCAGTGTTGCGGAGCCCGAAGCCGGTCAAGTTCCAGCTGCTGTCCTTCGTGCCGACCAAAGACAAGGTCAGGCTGCTGCACACCTGGCTGGCGCCGTGGTATGACTTCAGGTCCCAGGTGGCGCTGGCGCCGCAAGGCCGCTACCTGCTCATCGCGGTCGGCTCACGGCTGGCGACGGTCGACCTCCGCACTCGCCGGTACACGGTACTGCCCGGCGAGTTCAGCGTGCTCGAACCGCGAAGTAACGACGTTCTTGGCCAGACCCAACCCGTCCAGTCGATCGCCTGGTGAGACCGGCTCGCCCGCGACCTGAAGGAGGAAATGTGATCCTGAGGAAACTGACCCGGGTTCCGCTGGTGACGGCGGCGGTCGCGGCGATCGCCCTCGCCACCGCGCTCGTCCCGAGCGCGGCCCACGCCGGGTCGCAGGCGCCGGCGCCGGTGCCGCCGAGGTACCTGCTGACCATCCCGAACTACCCGGACTCCCACTTCAACGTGCAGAACGCCGTATCAGGCAAGATCACTGCCAACCTATGGGCGCCCATGCACGGGGAATGGTGGGGCCTGGCCACGGACGGCCCGAAGAGCTTTATCGGGACCGACCTGGTAGTCGTCAAGACAGGAGTCTGCGACCCGCTGTGCGTGGTTAAGGCAGAGACCTATAGCTACCGGCTCGCCCTTACCAGCCGCGGCACCCTGGCCAGCGAACGTCGTATCGGCGGCGCGACCGCAGGCTTCATCAACGGCCTGTCAGTAACGCCGAACGGCCGCTACGCCGCCTACCTGATCAACGGGAAAGTGGACTTGAAGAACATGGTGACGGGCCGGCTGATCGCCTCCTGGCCACAGCACGGCGCCATGCCCGACAGCCTGTCGATCGACGCTGCCGGGAACGCGGTGGCCATCAGCGCTTATGAGTACAAGCCGAAGGAGGACAACCGCCTGCTGCAGTGGACCTCCGTCCTGCGTGCCCGGACATCCGGCACGGCGCTGATCAACCTTCCGGAGGTCACCGCGCAGGACAGCGCCGTTGCGCTAAGCCCGAACGGCAAGACGGTGTATGAGTTCCTTCAGACCGGCCACGTGACCGACACCTCCTGGCAGAGCAAGAAGCCGGTCACCTTCGAGCTGGCGGCCGTCGACGCGGCCACTGGCAAGGTCGTCTCGGTGCTGCACACCTGGCGCGCGGCGTGGGCGGATTTCTATCCCCAGCTCGCGCTCGCCCCCGGCGGCCGCTACCTGCTCATCGTCAATCACAGGAGCCTGGCCAGGGTCGACCTGGCGACCGGCCAGTACACCGCGCTACCCGGCAAGATCACCTGGTTCTACAGCATCGCTGAACCATTCGGTTTGAATGCCCACGATCCCAGCGACGGCATCACGTACGTCGACCCGCTCGCCTGGTAAGACCAGCCGCGCTGCCGCACTTCGCCCGCTCGCTGGGTTTCGCCACCCCGCGTGCTGGCCTATGCGTCCGGCTATTTATCCATATTGACGTCAATGGCTTTGAGGCAGTAGTTGTATCGCCATCTGGAAGGATGCTTCGTTCACGGGGGTCTCGATGGTTCGTCGTCGTTTCATTGCCATGGGCGGAGCGGCCGCCACGGCCGTAGCGCTCGGAATCCTGCTGGTGCCGGCCGACGCCCTGGCGGCGCCGGGTTCCGCGACGTCGAATGCCGGGACGGTGACGATCGCCCTCAGCCCGGCCACGCTCGACTATCACGACCAGACGATCACAGCCTCTGGCAGTGTCACGCCCGCGGCTGCGACCTCGGTCACGGTGACGTACCTGGACAGCGCCGATCAGGCCACGCAACTGGTAGTGACCAGCGACGCCAGCGGCGACTACGAGGCAATCATCAGCAACCTCGAGCCGACGTCGCAGGCAATAACCGCCAGTACAGCGACGGCGTCGGCGTCGGCCGAACTCGACTTCGCGCTCGACGCGGTCACCATCACGCTGAACCCGGTACCCGCGTCGGTGCCGCTCAATAGCAAGGTGACGCTGTCGGGCTCGGTAACCTACGAGTCCGGCGCGACTTCCTACCCGCTTTCCGGGGACGACCTGACGATCACCGCACCCTTTTCGAACCCGGTGACGGCGACGACAGCCGCGGACGGAAGTTTCACCGCCAAGGTCGACGCCTACAACCTCAGCGACTCGCAGATCTGGACGGTCACCTCGGCAGCGACGCCCTACCTGAGCGAGGCGCAGGCGTCGGTTACCTCGAATACACAATGGCCTACCGGGTTCACGTCCTTCTCGGTGAGCCTCAGCGCTGAGGGAGAGATCAGCCTCGACGCCTGCGCGTTCATGTATGCGCCGCTGATAGTCGGGGACCCGCTTGACGGGCCGGTCACCTACCAGTACTCGGCCAGTCTGTCCGGGCCTTGGAAGACGCTCGGCGTCCCGCCTCCTGTCGAAGGAACATACTGCTCGCAGGGCCAGCCCGCCGGCACGCTCACGTCTTCTTATCCGGCCTACTTCAAGGCGCCGCTAGCCAACGGTTATTACCGGGCAGTCTTCGCTGGCACGAACGACCAGGCGCCGTCCAGGAGCGCTGTGCTGCACCGGTGGCGGGACCAGACCAAGATCACCGAGTTTGCGATCAGCCCGCGCACCGTCGGGATCAACGGGAATGTCACGGTTTCCGGCCGACTGTGGGTGCGGACCACAAAGTGGATCCCGGACGCGCACCAGAAGGTAGTCATCGAATACAGGTACAGGGGCAAGGTCTACGTCCTTAAGCAGCGGCTGACAACCAGCGCCGCAGGCCGATTCCGCGGCACCTTCCGCGTCCCGCGCAGCGCCCGCTGGCTAGCCGTCTATGACGGCGCCAAGACCCAGTTCGCCGCCGCGACCAGCTCCATAGAGATCTCCGTCCGCTGACGCGAGCCCGTGGTGCTGGCCGGCCGCCAGCAGCACGGCCCCGTTTCATAACATCCTCGGGTGAAGCAACCCGAGTATGACCGGCTGCCCGGCGTCAGTGGCGGCTCCTGGTGAGCGCCGAGAGTGAGCGCGTCGCCGGGTTCGGCCGGCTGGAGAACGGCCTGCGGCAGGCGGGCGACTGGTACCGCTGGGGCACGTACGTCAGCGAGCGCCAGTGGGGCACGGTACGCGAGGACTACAGCCCCGACGGCGAGGCCTGGGATTACCTGCCGCACGACCACGCTCGGTCGCGCGCGTACCGGTGGGGCGAGGACGGCCTGGCCGGCTTCTGCGACATCGAGCAGCGGCTCTGCCTCGCCCTCGCGCTGTGGAACGGTGCGGACCCGATACTCAAGGAACGCGCGTTCGGCCTCACCGGCGAGCAGGGCAACCACGGCGAGGACGTCAAGGAGTACTGGTGGTACCTCGACGCGCTGCCCAGTCACGCCTGGAACCGGTGGCGCTACCACTACCCGCAGCGCGCCTTTCCCTACGAGGACCTCATAGCGGGGAACGCCAGTCGCTCGCGGACTCAGCCCGAGTACGAACTCGCCGACACTGGCGCCTTTGACGGCGGCCGCTACTGGGTCGTCGAGGTCAGCTACGCCAAGGCGGGTCCGGACGACATCCTCATGACGGTGGATGTGACCAACGCGGGACCAGATCCGGCGGAACTCCACGTGCTCCCGACCGCGTGGTTCAGGAACACCTGGTCGTGGGACGAGGCGGCGGCCGCGAGCTCCGGCTTGGAGCTCGCGGTCGCACCGTCAGCACCGAGCACCGCGCGGGTCTCGCTGACCCACCCGATCTGCGGTCCGATGGAACTGCTGGCCGCGGCCGGGCCGGACGGTTCCGTACCCCAGGCGCTGTTCTGCGATAACGAGACGAACGTCGCGCGGCTGTTCGGCAGCCCGCCGGAAACCTCGTTCCCAAAAGATGGCATTAATGATCATGTGATCGACGGTGCGAGCACGGTTAACCCGGACGGCCGCGGCACGAAGTGCGCGTTCTGGTACCGGCTGACGGTGGGGCCGGGTGAGAGCGCGCAACTGCGGCTGCGGCTGCGTCCGGCCGCGGTGGCGTCGGCTGCCCCGGCCGCGGACCCGCTCGGCGGGGACTTCGCGGCCGCCGTGGCGCAGCGGCGCGCCGAGGCCGACGAGTTCTACGCCGAGCTGACCCCGGCCGCGGCGAGCGCCGACGAGGCGCTGGTGATGCGCCAGGCGTTCGCCGGCCTGCTGTGGTGCAAGCAGTTCTACTACTACGACGTGGCCCGCTGGCTCGACGGTGACCCGGCGCAGCCGACGCCGCCCGCGCAGCGGCTGACCGGGCGGAACAGCCGCTGGCGCGGCTTCGACGCGTTCGACATCATGTCGATGCCGGACAAGTGGGAGTATCCGTGGTTCGCCGCGTGGGACCTCGCGTTCCACTGCGTGGCGCTGGCGCACGTCGATCCGGCGTTCGCCAAGTACCAGCTCATCCTGCTGTGCCGGGAGTGGTTCCAGCATCCCGGCGGCGCGCTGCCCGCCTACGAGTGGGACTTCAGCGACGTGAACCCGCCGGTGCAGGCGTGGGCGGCGCTCGAGGTGTTCGCCGTGGACGGCGGCACCGACATTGACTTCCTGAGCCGCGTGTTCGACAAGCTGCTCGTGAACTTCACCTGGTGGGTGAACCGGGAGGACGCCGAAGGCAACGACCTGTTCGAGGGCGGCTTCCTCGGCCTGGACAACATCGGCCCGATCGACAGGTCGCACCTGCCCGTGGGCGGGATCCTCGAGCAGGCGGACGCGACCGGATGGATGGCCTACTACGCTCTCGCGATGGCGACCATGGCGACGATCCTGCACCACCGCGGCCAGCGCCCGGCGACCGATCTCGTGCTGAAATTCGTCGAGCACTTCGCCGCGATCCGCCAGGCGCTCGACGACCGGGGCCTGTGGGACGAGACCGACGGGCTCTACTACGACCGGCTGATCACGCCGGCTGGCGACCAGGTGCCGGTCAAGGTGAGGTCCGTCGTCGCCATCCTGCCCGCGCTGGCCATGAGCGTTGTCGACTCGCACACCATCGAGCTGGCGCTGGCCGTCGGAAAGCGGTTCGCCGACTTGCTGGCCGAGTGCGGCATCACCCGGCAGGGAGTGTTCGCGGCGGCCGACGGGGCTGGACTACTGCATGGCGAGCGTGGTAACGAGCGGTTGCTGCTCACCCTCGCCGGCCCGGACAAGCTGCGCCGGCTGATGAGCGCCTTGTTCAACGAGGCGGAGTTCCTGTCCCCGCACGGCCTGAGGGCGCTGTCGGCGTGGCACCGCGACCATCCCTACACGATCGACGTGGAAGGCTACCGGGCCAGCATCGACTACGAGCCGGCCGAGTCGACGACGCCGCTTTTCGGCGGCAACTCCAACTGGCGCGGCCCTGTCTGGTTCCCGGTCAATTACCTGCTGATCAGCGTGCTGCACCGGTACAGCAGCTTCTTCGGCGCCGACTTCACGGTCGAGTACCCCACCGGGTCTGGCCGGCGGGTGACGCTCGACGTCGTGGCCAACGACCTGCAGGACAGGCTGATCTCCATCTTCACCGCCGGGCCCGACGGGCGCCGGCCGTTCGCGGGCTCGGCGGCGCTGCTGCGCGACGACCCGCGCTGGCGGGACAACATCGCGTTCAACGAGTACTTCAACGGCGACACCGGGGCCGGCCTCGGCGCCTCGCACCAGACCGGCTGGACTGGCCTCGTCGCTGACATCATCCGCCGCAGGCACGGCGCGGTCCCCCCGCTCGGCACCGTGCTGGAACGGATCGTCTCCGCGCCGGAGCAGGCCGCCCGCTGACC
>JASIGS010000645.1 GCA_030052355.1 Streptosporangiaceae bacterium
CCTAGATCAGGTGCGGGAAGAACGACCGGCCGGTAACGTACGCCGCCTGCTTGGCGGATAGGTGCGTCAGTGCCCCGGTCGGGCCGAGCAGCTCCTTGATCGGGTTGTAGCCGAGGAACGCCGAGAACAGGCTGCCGATCGGCGGCTCGCTGGCGACCAGGTGAGCGGCTGAGGGAGCGACGCCCGCGTTGACGAGGCCCTTGTAGAGCTGCGACGGGAGCCGGGACGCCAGGCCGAGCGTGACGATGGTGAAGAACAGCCCCATCGAGAGCACGGTCGCCGAGTTCTGGAACGTGTTCAGCATGCCTGCCCCCGCACCGCGCTGGTCCGGCGGGAGGCTGTTCATGACCGACGCCTGGTTGGGCGAGAAGAACAGGCCCATGCCGACCGCGAACAGGAAGATCAGCAGCGCGAACCAGATGTAGCTGAAGTCGATCGGCAGCAGCTCGAGCAGCAGGAAGCTAGCGGTCGACACGATGAGCCCCGCGGTGGCCAGCAACCGCGCGCCAAGCCGGTCAGACAGCCAGCCGGCCACCGGGCCTACGAACGCGAACCCGACCGTCAGCGGGACCATCGAGATGCCGGCCCACAGCGGGGTCTCGGCGAAGCTCTTGCCGTGCTGCGGCAGCCAGATGCCCTGCAGCCAGATGATCAGCATGAACTGGATGCCGCCGCGGCCGAGGGCACCGAGCAGGCCGGCGACGTTCCCGGCCGTGAAGGCGCGGATCTTGAACAGGTTCAGCCGGAACATCGGGGCGGGCACCTTGGTCTCCACCCAGGTGAACAGCACCAGGACCGCGATGCCACCGAAGACGCCGGTCAGCACCCAGGGGTTGGTCCAGCCGGTCGGATGCCCGCCGTAGGGCAGCAGCGAGTAGACGATGCCGGTGAGCATCGCGATCAGCCCGACCGCGAACAGCGTGTTGCCGATCCAGTCGATCTTCGCGGGGATGCGCACCCCGTTGTCCTTGAGCTTGAGGTAAGCCCAGACGGTGCCGAAGATGCCGAACGGCACCGAGACGAGGAAGACCAGCCGCCACTCGATGGGGGCGAGCACGCCGCCGAGCATCAGGCCGACAAACGAGCCGGACACGGCGGCGATGCCGTTGATGCCCATCGCCTTGCCGCGCTCATTTTCGGGGAACGCGTCAGTCAGGATCGCGGTCGAGTTCGCGAACAGCAGTGCCCCGCCGACCCCCTGGAACACCCGCATGATGATGATCCACAAAGCACCGGCCGAGCCGGTCATCCAGGTCACCGACAGCAGGATCGAGAACGCGGTGAACACGGCGAAGCCCAGGTTGTACATCTTGACCCGGCCGTAGATATCGCCGACCCGCCCGAGGCTGACCACCAGCACGGCGGTGACCAGCATGAACCCCATGAACACCCAGAGGAAGTAGGACGTGTTCGACGGCACAAGCGGGTTCAGGTTGATGCCGCGGAACAGGTCGGGCAACGAGATCAGCAGGATGGACTGGTTGATCGTCACCATCAGGATGCCAAGAGTCGTGTTCGACAGGGCGATCCACTTGTAGTGGATCCCCCGGCGATCGGAGCCCGCGGCCACCTGGTCCCGCTGCTGCACGGCCATCAAATCTCCTCGATACGGCCGCGGCTGCGGCGCCGGTCGACACCATACTAACCCTGACGTAAACGTCAGACCTGAGTGGGGGCTAGAGATTCTGCCTCCCGATGTGGTCCTCTGAGTAGAGGATCATCTCCATCCAGGTCAGGTAACTGATGGGCTGCGACTGCACGGCGGGAATCGGCCCCGCAGCGGGCGGCGTGCAGGGCTGCCTGGCCGCAGCCGGGGCCGGCACGGCGGCGCTGGGCGGCGGTCGCGATCTTGCACTCGCGACCCTGGCGAGCTGGCTGGTCACCGAGGCGCTCGGTGCGTACATGCTCCGCAGCTGGTTCGCCAGCGGCGGCATGCGGCGGCGTCACAGCGGCACCCCCGCCGACGGCTCCGGCGCCGGCGGCGTGTCGCTGCCGGTGATGCTCGGGCATGCTGGCCTGGCCTTCACGGGATTCGTCTGCTGGGTCACCTTCGTGCTGACCCGGGCGCCACCGGCCGCCTGGCTCGCCATAGCTTTCCTCGGCCCGGCTATCGGCTTCGGCATCTCCACGGTCACGGTGTGGACTCCGTACGGTGGCGACCCTCCGCAGGCCAGCGAGTGGACCCGCGACAACCGGCCAGGCACAGACCCAGAGCCCGCAGGCCCGAGCGAGAGGGCGCTCGCCGCGACGCTGGCCGACGAGGCCCTGACCAGCATGCTGGTGGACGAGACGGTCGCGAGGCTACTCGCCGAAGGCGAGCCGGAGGAGCACGGCAGGCGGTGGAACTTCAAGCCGCTCGTGCCCGCGGCGCACGGCGTGTTCGCGGTCGCGACGTTCTTCCTGGCGACCCTCGCGGCGATCGGGGCCCTGTAACAAGCACCGCCAGCCCAGCTACGGACTTCCCGGCCAGGCAACTGGCACCCGGCAGCGCAACCCCACCCCGGCACCCGCCATCTTCGCCCCGCAGCGGCGGCCGCGTACCTGTTGCGCTTAATATGTACTTGCAACTGAGTTGCATCATGGCTGCGACGTCGCAGCTGGCCAGCCGACCGCGAGCCCGAGGTGTTGCCCATGCGCGCTGTGAGCACGCGGCCCCGGCCGAGCTTCTCGCAGCTGGTCAGGCAGTCGTTCGCCGCGATGACGCCGGTGGAGCGCGGCCGGGTGATCGCGATGTACGGGTCGATCCTGCTCCTGCATGCGCTGGGATTTTTCGTCTTCGTGGCGTTCGTCGTCCCGGCTCACTACAAGGGCTTCGGCGCCGGGCTGAGCGTGCTCGCCTACACGCTTGGCCTGCGGCACGCGTTCGACGCAGACCACATATCCGCGATCGACAACACCACGCGCAAGGCGATGAGCGAGCGGAGCGGCACCGGCAAGCCGCGGCCCTTCGCGTTCGGCTACTTCTTCTCCTTCGGCCACTCCAGCGTCGTGGTAGCGCTGGGAGTGGCCATCATCTTCGCCGAGAAGACCGTCTTCGCCGCCGTGTCAAACACCGGCTCTGGCCTCGAGCGATTCGGCGGCCTGTTCGGCACCCTCGTGTCCGCGTTCTTCCTCTTTCTCATCGGCGCGCTCAACCTCGTCATCCTGGCCGGCATCATCAAGGTGTTCCGGTCCATGCGCCGCGGTGAGTACGACGAGGCCGAGCTGGAACGCCAGCTAGAAAACCGCGGTTTCTTCTACCGGTTCTTCGGCAAGTGGATGCGGGCGATCAAGTCCGAGTGGCAGATGTACCCGGTGGGCGTCGTCTTCGGCATGGGCTTCGACACCGCCACCGAGGTGCTGCTGCTCGGCACTACGGCGTTCCTTGCCTCCGAGCATCTCCCCTGGTACGCCATCATCTGCCTGCCGATCCTGTTCACGGCCGGCATGAGCCTGATGGACACCACCGACGGGATCTTCATGAACCTGGCCTACGGCTGGGCGTTCTTCAACCCGGTCAGGAAGGTGTACTACAACCTCGCGATCACCGGCCTGTCGGTGGCCATCTGCTTCTTCATCGGCGGGATCGAGGCCCTCGGGCTGATCCCTTACGAGATCAAGGGCGTGAGCAGGCACGGCATCTGGGGCTTCCTGTACAACTTCAACATCAACATGGCCGGCTTCGTGATCGTTGGCTTGTTCGTCCT
>JASIGS010000646.1 GCA_030052355.1 Streptosporangiaceae bacterium
GTGCTCAGGTCCCCGCCGAGCGGGTACGCGTCCGAGCTGTCCAGGAAGTCAACGCCGCCCTCGGCGGCGCGATCGAGGATGCTGACCGCGGTCGGCTCATCGCACTGCAATCCGAAGGTCATCGTGCCGAGGCACAGCCTCGACACCTGCAAACCGGTCCGGCCTAGTCTGGTGTGCTCCACACCCGGACCGTACCCCGCCCGCGCACCGGCCCGCCGTCCGGGCCGCCGGCGCCAGGGTTACCGGCCGTACTTCGCGATAACGCCGAGGGTGCCAGCCCCGTAGTTGCGGTCGGCCTCACCGACCGACCACAGCGAGGTGGTACCTGGTATCCATGCCATGCCGAACATGGTGTCGTTGTAGTACCTGGGCGTCAGCACGAGCTCGCGCGTCCACCGCCCTCCGGCGTAGTGATACCAGTACTGACTGAGCTCGGGATTGCCGGCGTCGGCTAGCAGCCAGACGCCGCCGTCACCGTCCTGGCTGACGGCGTCGATGTCCGCGATCGCCGCCGGAGCCTTGACCTGCTGCCAGCGCGTGCCGTTCAGGTCAAGCAAGCCGGCCCTGAGCGTGCTACCCCGCGCGTTCTGGATCACGTAGGAGATCCAGGCTTGGTCAGGCCCCACGGCGGCCACGCCCAGAGACGCGGAGTCTCCGTTGGCAACGTCCAGCACCGCAGCAGGAAGTCGTAGCGTCCGCCAGCGGCGCCCGTTCCACTGCATCGCGACGAAGACCTGCCTCGCCGCGGTTGCGGTCCGCAGCGTCGGCCCTACGGCCCACAGGTCATCGGGTCCTGACGAGCTCACCGAGACCGGCGCGCCGGGCAACGTCACCTTGCGCCACGCACGGCCGCCGTACCGGGCGGCGTAGGGAAGCTGGTCACCTGCGTGGTTGTAGACGTACCCGAATACCCACGCCTGGTGCGTGTTGAGCGCCACCGCCGACACAACGTCCGGACTGCCGGGAAGCGTGAACGGCTGCCAGTTCTTCCCATCCCAGTGCAGCGCGATGGCCCTGGCGCTGGTTAGCTGGCTGTTGAACTGCAGCGGGAAGATCCATGCGTCGGCTGGCGAGGTCGCCGCGATCGGCGGGGTGAGCACGAAGTCCGGGAAACTGAACCTCTCGGTCGGTACTGGCACGCGCTTCCAGTAAGCGCCGTTCCAGTACTCGATGTCGGCCCAGCACGACGGCGCGCTCGTGAACGGCACCCCTAGCGCCCAGGCATCACGCGGCCCGATCGCGACAACCGACTCCAGGCTGCCGTTCCCGCAATACTTGAGCGTCTTCACGATGCGCCAGCCCGGGCTGGCTGCCGCACGGCCGGCCGGGACGGCGAGCGCAGCAACGGCGATCAGGGCGACGGCGCAGCCGATCATCAGCCGGGCGCCGAGCCGAACACTCGACATGGCCCTATTCTGACGCGTCCCAGCGGTCTCCCCAGGAGGTTTTCCTCGCCCGCCGGTACACCTCCCCCATGCTCTTGCTGACCTGCTCGCGCCTGCTGCTGCCGTCGGCGAGGCAGAGATCGAAGTAGACCAGGCCCTTGCGCAGCTGCGGCCTGCGCACGACGCGGCCCTCGGGGCGGTCCGGCCGGGCGTTGACCGGCCGGACCGCCGCCACGTAACTGAACTTCTCGTCCTCGTACGACAGATCGGCGCCCTTGACTTGCCGGTGGACCGCCGATCGCTGCAGCCTCGCGCCGAAATGGCACCAGTCACCGGCGGCCTGCAGCGGGCAGCCGAGCTGGTGCGGGCACGGGGCAACGACGAGCCAGCCTGCGTTGATCAGCCGGGTCCGCGCGTCCAGGATCCGCCGGTGCCCGGCCGGCGTTCCTGGCTCGACGAGCAAGACGGCGGGCGCGGCGGCGGCTGCCAGGTCTGCCAGGCTCGCCTGCTGCTGGTCCGTCAGCTCGCCGAGCACGTACGCCGCGGTTGCCAGGTCCGCGCCAGGCAGCGACGTCGCGGGCCGGTCGCCCGGCCCGAGCCGCCACCGCAGCCAGGTCGCCGACCGCAGCGGGTCGGCATCGGACTCGGCCAGGATTGCCTGGCCCAGCCGGACGGCGTCGGCCGACTGCTCGAGCAGCGTGACTTGCCCGATGCTGGCCAGCTCTGCGACGGCAGCCCAGGCGGCACCACCCGTTCCCGCCCCGAAGTCCAGCAAGCTTCGCGGTGCCCAGCCTGGCAGCGAAGCCCGCATCTGCCGCAGTGCCGCGGCAGATGCCGCGGCCGTCGCCGGCATCCGGTACGCCGCGTAGGCCGCGGCGTCTGCCCGTGACGCCAGCACGGGCGAATCCGGCACCTCGCCGGACCGGTAGGCGGCCATCAGCCGCCGGACGCCCGCGGTCAGGCCGGGAACGCCGGCGCCGGCCAGCCCCTCCTGCACCGCGTCTGCCAGCGAGCCCGCGCCCGTTTCGGTCACCTGGCCACCCTATGCAGCGGTGTCATACCGTCGGGTTCATGGAGCACATCGAGATCGATCCGGCGCCGTTCGCGTCCTGCACTCTCGACCCGGCTGGCCGGCAGGCGCGGGCGGCCGAGTTCGGCCGGCTGTTCGGCTCGGCAATACTCCGGACCGATCGCCCTGAGCCGACCCGGTTGCGGCTGGAGCTCGAGCCCACGGCCAGCATCGCGGCGCAAGCCGCGGAACTCGCGGTGGCCGAGACCGCGTGCTGCTTGTTCTTCACCTTCAACATGCAGGTGGCCGCGCAGCGGCTGATCCTCGACATCGAAGTGCCGCCCGCCCACCGGGAGGCTCTGGACGCGCTGGCAGCTGCGGCCTCGCTCAGCCGCCCGGCCTGAACGGCCCTAACGGACCGACGGCGCCAGCAGCGCCGCGACCCCGGCGGCGTCCGGGTTCCCGGGCGATTCGACCACGCACCGGGCGAACAGCCACAGCAGCAGGCGATCGGCGTCGATGTCCAGCAGGCTGGCCAGCCGCCGGGCGAGGCCGGCGGGATCGGTGAGCAGCCGGTCACAGTTGAGCATGTGCTGCAGCGCGTCATAGGCAGGGTCGCCCACGTGCGGCTTAGGATCGATCACCAGCCAGGGCTCGCGCTCCGCCGACAGGACGTTCTCTGCGTGCAGGTCGGTTGCCAGCAGCACGTGCCGGCCGGCGCTGGCCGGCAGCGACCGGAACAGCTCAACGCCGTCCCGCGCGACGCCCGGATCAAGTTCCGGCGGCTCGCGCCCGGCCGCGTCGGCGAACTCGTCCGCCCACGTCTGGCACATGGCCTCCAGCGAGGGGAACGGGTGAGTCGCCGGGGCCTCGCGCCAGAGCCTGCGCAGCAGCCCGCAGACGACCGTGTCCTGGTCTGGCTCGGCCAGCGCGGCGAGCGGCAGCCCCGGCTCGCACCGCTCGAGGAGCAGCCCGATGGTGTCATCGGTCACGCGGTCGGCATGGATCGCAACCGACCCGTTCCCCTCCCAGAAGCGCAATGCCTCGGCTTCCTGCCGGGCCTCAGGATGCAGCCAGCCGACCTTCAGCACGAGCGGCTCGCCGCCAGGCCCGCGGGCCGGCGCGACCCAGGAGCACTGCCCGCCGGGCTCATACGGCGCGCCCAGCTGCAGGCCCCAGTGCTGGGCCAGCGCCGCGACGGTGCCTGGCAGCTTGTCCAGCCACCGACGGCGCTCGGGCGCGTGGTCGGCGGCGACGCTTCGGACCAGGTTCTCGGGCAGCACCCACTCGGTCACGCCCCAATTGTGCACCGCATCGTTTCGACTGATACATAAGCACGTGATATAAATAGCTTATG
The DNA here is from genome assembly GCA_030052355.1 of Streptosporangiaceae bacterium. The sequence continues at coordinate 3,752 of JASIGS010000646.1, forward strand.
AATCCCCCCGCCCGCGAGCCGTCCGGTGACGACCTCGCGGTTGAGGTGGTGGCCGGACTGGAGCGGCTGATCCGGCTGTTCCGCTGGCTCAGCTCCTCCGGCGAGCTGTCCCTGACCGCTGTGGCCACGCTCACCACGCTTGAGCGGTCAGGGCCGTGCAGGCTCACCTCGCTCGCGGCAAGCGAGGGCGTCACGCAGCCCGGGATGACGCAGCTGGTCTCACGGCTGAAGGACGCCGGGCTCGTGGAACGGGTCGCTGACCCGGCCGACGGGCGGGCCGTGCAGGTTCGCATCACCGGGCTCGGCCTCTCCACGCTCGCAGCCAGGCGCGCTGCCCGGGCCGAGCGGCTCGTCGGGATGCTGACCGAACTGAGCCCGGCGGACCGGACGGCGCTGGCAGCGGCC
>JASIGS010000078.1 GCA_030052355.1 Streptosporangiaceae bacterium
AGCAGGACGAGCAGCGCGAGCCCGCAGCCAGCCGGTGCCAGGCCAGCCCGGGCGAAGTCGAGTGCCTGGCGGCGGCTGGAACCGACCGGTCCTGCGCGCTCTGGGGCGCGGGGTGGCGCCGTCATCGTCGTGCCCGGCCCGGCCGGAACCGGCGCAGCAGCAGGCTGTTGGAGACGACGACAAGCGAGCTCGCCGACATAGCGATGCCGGCGAACAGCGGGTTCAGGTAGCCGAGCGCGGCGAGCGGGATGGCGATCACGTTGTAGCCCAGCGCCCACGCGAGATTCGTCCTTACTATCGCCCTGGTGGCCCTGGCCAGCTCGATCGCGTCCGCGATCACCCCTGGGTCGGTGCTGGTGAGAGTCAGGTCGCTGGCACCGATCGCGGCATCCGTACCAGAGGCCATCGCCATGCCGAGGTCGGCAGCCGCGAGCGCGGCAGCGTCGTTGACGCCGTCACCCACCATGGCCACCGTGTACCCGGCGTCTTGCAGCTCGCGGACGACGCCCGCCTTGCCAGCAGGCTGTACACCGCCGAAGACGTGATCTCGAGGGATCCCGAGCTGCGCGGCCAGTGCGGCCGCCGCGTCGCTGCTGTCGCCGGTCAGCACGAACAGCCTGAGGCCGAGCCGGCGGATGCGGGAAATCGCCTCGACGGCTCCCGGCCGAGGCAGGTCACCGACCGCGAAGGCGGCTCGCGCCTGGCCGTCCCATCCTGCCAGGACGGCCGTCTGGCCGTCGTGCGCCGCTTGCGCGACCGCGGCGGTCAGAGTGTCAGGGACTGCCACCCCCGCGGCCGCGACGAAGTCCAGGCTGCCGACGACTACCTGCCGGCCCTCGACACGGCCCCGGACGCCGCCCCCGGCGGTGCTGGCAAACTGGCTGGCTGCCGGCAGCTGACCGCAGCGACGGCCCGCTTCGATGGCGATGGCCTGGCCGACCGGGTGCTCGGACCCGGCCTCTACGGCACCGGCCAGCGTGAGGGCGCCCGCCTCGGTGCACCCGGGCGTGGTCGCCACGGCCTGGACGGTCATCGTCCCCGTCGTCAGTGTCCCGGTCTTGTCCAGGACGAGCGCGCTGACGTGGCCGACCGTCTCCAGCGACTGCGCGCTGCGGACCAGCACGCCGAGTTCTGCTCCCCGGCCCAGTGCTGACAGCAGCGCCGTCGGGGTGGCCAGACCGAGGGCGCACGGGCAGGCCACCACGAGGACGGCCGCGCTCGCGCTCCAGGCACTGGCCGCCGGAAGGCCCGTTCCTAGCCAAAAGCCGAGGGTGACGACTGCCAGCGCGATGACGCACGGCACGAACACGGCGGCGGCACTGTCCGCGATCCGCTGTGACCGCGCCTTGCTGGCGAGCGCCTCGGTGACCAGCTTGGTGATGTGGGCGAGCGTGGTATCAGCCCCGACTCTGGCGGCACGGACGATGAGCCGCCCGGTCAGGTTCACCGTGCCGCCGGTCACCTCGTCGCCCTCGGTGACCTCGCGCGGAACCGGTTCCCCCGTCAGCAGCGAAGTGTCGATCGCCGAGCCGCCCCCGGTCACGACGCCGTCGGTGGCGATCTTCTCGCCGGGCCTGACAACGAACAGGTCCCCAGTCTGAAGGGCCTCCGTGGGCACCATGTACTCGGCGCCGCCGCGAATCACCGTCACGTCCTTGGCCGCGAGTGCCGCTAGCGCGCCGAGCGCAGCGCCGGAGCGGGCCCTGGCGCGCGCTTCGAGGTACCGCCCGGCGAGCACGGCGGTGGTCACGCCCGCAGCGGCCTCCAAGTAGATCTGCCCGGTGGCCACGCCAAATGTCAACGCGAACGGCATCCGCATGCCGATCCTGCCTGCGCCGCCGAACAGCAGCGCGTACACAGACCACGTGAATGATGCCGTCACGCCGAGGCTGACCAGGGTGTCCATCGTGGCGGCCCCGTGGCCGAGGCCTCGCCACGCGGCCTGGTGCAGCGGCCAGGCCCCCCAGGTAGCAACTGGCGCGGCCAGCAACAGGCTGACCCACTGCCAGCCGGGGAACTGCGCCGGCGGCACCATGGCCAGCACGATCGTGACCACCGACAGCGGGATGCACACGGCCAGGCGCGTACCGGCGGCGCGCGTCGCGGGATCCGGTGCCGCCTCGACTAGCGCGCCGGCGGCTAGCTCGGCGGTATAGCCGGCGGTCTCGATGGCGCTGATCAGCTCAGCTGGCCCGCGACCGCCGGCGTTCGTGACGTAGGCGCGCCCCGTTGCGTAGCTGACCGTGACCGTGACGCCGTCAAGCCTGTTCAGCTGGCGTTCGATGCGCGCGGCGCAAGAACTGCACGTCATACCGCCGACGCTGAACTCGAGCACGTCCAGCCCCTGAACCGGCGTCGGACTGTCCGTGCTGCTGTCAGCCTGGCTGCCTGCCGGACTGGCCGAGGTCGTCATGGACCCGAGCCGGCCGCGGCCCGTGGGTAGCCTGCTACCCGGACGGGGCTTGCTCCCATGCCCATCTGCATCGAGCCGCCATGCGCGTGAGTCACGGTTATCGGCCCGAGCCTGGAGCCGACCACGTAGGCAACCGCGAACATGACAGCGAGCAGGATCAGGAAGCTAAGCAGCCGCACCGCCGGGCTTGCCATGTCGTCATCTTCCAGGTAATAGCAGGAGTAAGCGCCCTGATGCATTGTGCCACTGGCAGGACCTCGCCCAAGGCCGATGCGCGGTGCCGTTTGTTCAGGTGGCTGCCGCGGGGCTGTGCTGCGGCGGGTCGTTTCTTCTCGCAGCGTCGGGGGCGCCGCTGCGCTGCTGGCCGTTTCCCGATGGTTGCGGTTTGACCACCAGCAGGCCGATCTGGTCGCCCGCGGCGAGGGCGAGTTCCGGGTCGGGATCGTGCAGGCGGCGTTCCCGCAGCACGGAGACGGGGATGGCGCCAGCCGGCCAGCTGACCCGGCCGAGCTGAGTGCCGACCGCGGGCGAGGACGGACCGACCGCGACCTCGATGACCCGAAAGCCCTGCAATGGCGCCGGTGGCGGGGGCTCGCGACCCGGGCCTGACGCGGCTGATGGCCGTGCGTCGGGCGACGTTCCATCAATCCGATGGGCGACCGCCCGAAGCACGCTGGCATTGGTAATCCAGCCTTCGACCTGCTGACCGTCGGCGGACAGCACAGGCAGGCCGTCGCGGCCGTACACCTGAAGCTGGCGCAGGGTCTGGACAAGCGACTCACTGGCGAGGACAGCCTGCGGATCACCTTCGTACACCACCGTGCCTGGCAGGCCGGAGCGGCCCAGCGTGGCGCCGTTACCCCCGGCTTGGTGGTCGGGCGATGCAGCGACCGGAACGGCAAGCCTACGCATGGCGTCGCCTGCCTTGAGGTCGCCGAACACCCGCCAGGGCGCGGCCCGGTCGATGTCCTGGCCCCGGCGCAGGAGCTTGGTCGTGTAGATGGTGCCGTAGCTCAGCGCCCTGGAGAGTGCGGTCGCGATGCCGACGGCGAGCATGACCGGCAGCGTGAGCGCGTAGTCGCCGGTCATCTCGAGAACGCTCGCGACCGAAGTCAGCGGCGCGCGGGAAGCCGAGGTGAACACCGCTCCCATGGCGACGACGGCATACAAGGCCGGCTGGCCAGCGGCGGGCCCGAACAGGTGCGCGGCGAGCACGCCGAAAGCCATGCCGGAGGTGACCCCGATGAACAGTGACGGTGCGAACACGCCGCCCGAGCCCCCGCCGCCAAGGGTTGTGCTGCACGCAAGTATCTTCCCGGCGCACAGCACAACGAGGAACCACAGCGCATAGTCGCCCGCGACGGCCTTGTACATCACCGGATAGCCGACCCCGTACATCTGCGGCAGCGCGAGCAGGATCAGCCCGAGCGCAAGCCCGCCGATGGCGGGGCGCGCCCACTCAGGCTTGCCCTTCCACGCCAGGTCCCAGAGATCCTCGATCTTGTACAGGACCGTCTTGAAGAGCAGCCCGATCAGGCCGGCTATCACCGCCAGGGCCGCCACCAGCAGGTAGTCCGCCGGGTGCACCAGATGGATGCCGGGCGGGAAGCCGATCAGGAACGGCCTGTTGCCGAGGAAGGGGATGGCGATGGCGTCTGCGATCATCGCCGACAGCATGACCGTGAAGATGGCGTCTATGGAGAATTCCCGCAGGATGATCTCTACGCCGAAGAAGACGCCGGTGAGCGGTGCGTTGAAGGTGGCGGCGATGCCCCCGCCGGCCCCGCAGGCGACCAGGATCCGCATCCTGTTCTCTGGCATCCGCACCCACTGCCCGAAGCTAGACGCCAGCGCGGAGCCGATCTGCACGATCGGGCCCTCCCGGCCGACAGATCCGCCGGTGCCGATGCAGAGCGCCGACCCGATCGCCTTGACGAGGCTGACCTGAGGGCGGATCCTGCCGCCGTTCTCGGCGACGGCCACCATCACTTCCGGCACACCGTGCCCGCGCGCCTCGCGCGCGTAGCGGTAGATGAGCGGTCCGTATAGGAGCCCGCCCACCGCCGGAATCAGCACGAAGAAACCCAGGCCCAGCCAGGGCAGGTGCGAGCTGCCGACATACCCGGCCTGGCCGAACTGGGACCGGCCGGTCGCCAGCCAGGTGACGAAGTAGATCAGATACCGGAAGGCGACCGCGCCGAGGCCCGAGCCGAGCCCGACGACCGCCGCGATGATGAACAATCCCGCCCGCGACTCGCGCAGCCAGCTCGTCGCGGTCACGAGCCTCGAGGCACGGTCTGCAGTTCCGGTCGCCGCCGTCACGCTTGCTCCGCCGCGCCGGCTCGCGCTGAGGTTCGCGCAGGCTGAGTCCGGGCCGTTCCGTGCTGGCCCTTCCGGACGTCCGGCCACTCGCTGTCTGGGATCTCGCCGGCCGCGGCCGCGAACGCGCGGAAGGCAGCCGCAGCCGCAGCCTGCTGCTCGACTGTCAGCCTGCTCAGGATCTCCGCGAGCAGCGCGCGCCGCCGCGCAGTGGCTTCGTCGACCACCTGGCGCCCTGACGCGGTGATCGACACCTGCACTTCGCGGCGGTCCGCGCGGGCGCGGTGCCGTCGGATCAGTCCCTTGCGCAACAGACGGTCGCACATCCGGCCAGCCGTGGACGGGGTAACCCGAAGCGCGGCAGCGAGGTCCACCATCCGCTGCGGGCCGCGAGACGCCATCACCACGAGCGCCCTGTACTGCGCGAGAGTCGTCTCTTCCGCCGCAGCGCCGAGAGACTGCTCGGCCACGGCAACCAGCGTTCGGCTCGCCGTCAGCACCGCATCCACCGCGTCCGCGCTCGCTGCCGCCACAGCCTCGCCGGCGGCGGGCCAGGGCTGACTACTTGGCATGGTCACGTTCGGTATCGCCTCGGCGGATCAGGAAAGATTTACTTGCTGAGAGCAATAATAGCATAGAGCTATTATCGGTGGCTGCTGGCAACTTGGCGGGTGCCGCTGCCCCGGCGCAGGTGTCGGCCCGATCCGGTGCCGCAACTGGCCCAGCCGCGTCTGTGCGGGCGACGTTGCGGCTTGACGCCGAGATAGTTGCGGAAGATAGTGTTTTGCTT
>JASIGS010000647.1 GCA_030052355.1 Streptosporangiaceae bacterium
TCCAGGGCAGCGTGCAGTTCCAGGTCACCCGGCTGCGCGGCATCGCGAACATGATGTTCGGTGAGGACGGGCATCACGTCGTCGTGCTGACCGGCCCCGGCCGGGTGTGGCTGCAGTCGATGCCGCTCGAAGTGCTGGCGCAGGCGCTGTCCGCCTACATCCGTAGGGACGACAACAGCACGGTGCAGACCGGCGCCGTGGGCGGCATCATCGGCGACATGCTGCGTGGTTCGTAGCTATTTGCGGTGATTAGCCTAGCGGCCGACCCTGGCGTGCAGCTTGTGAAAGGCGATCAGTTCCTTCTTGCAGGCATCGCACCAGCGGTGCGACGCCTTCGCGGCCCGCACCGCGCTGCTGTAGGCCATGAAGTGCTTTCGCGCGCCGTGCGTCACGCACCGGACCAGATACGGCATCGGCTCACCGTCGGCGTCCCGCAAGACCGGCGGTGCAGCGGATGGCGTGTCGGGTGCCGCCAGGTCGAGGACCTCGATCCGGGTGCCGATGTCCCTTCGTACGTGCTCCCTGCACCGGTAGTGCCTGGCTGGCGCTTCAGCAGCCGGGCGAGAAGGGACAGGCTGGTCGGGGATGATCTCGGCCGGCACGATCGGCAACTCCGATCGTGGCATCGCCCGTCTTCCTCTCGGAGTCACGAAGTAGCTGGCCTGCGGTACGGCCTTGGGTGCGTCCGTCTTCCGCTGGGTTCTGGTGGTTATGTTCGTCGGCTGTCCGGCCACCTGGCGCCCCCTTCGCCTCTCTGGCCGTTAGGGGGTACCTCGCGACCCCCTAGCGCGTGTTGATGGCCTTCCCCCGATTGGCGGTCTGGACACAACTCGATCAGCCCGCGGTCCGCCGGGCCCGCCGGCCTGGCAGCAGGCGGCCGGGCAGCAGCAACGCCGGCAAGACGGCGAGCACCGTGAAGCCGACGCACCACCAGAAGGTGTGGCCGAAAGCCGATGCGACCGGGTGGTCGACCGCCTGCCTGGCCAGGATGACGACGAGGACGGCAGCGCCGAACGCGCCGCCGACCTGCTGCATGATCCTGGTCGCGCTGCTGGCGTGCGGCAGGTCTGCCCGGTCAAGTCCCTGGAACGCGCCCGCCATCACGGCGATGGTGGCAGCGCCGAGGCCGGCTCCCCGCACCACCAGCGCGGCACCGAGCAGGACCAGGCTCGTCCGGCCGGTGGCGAGCGCGAACGGGACGGTGCCGAGGGCGGCAAGCGCCACCCCAGCCAGCGTGACCGGCCGCGGGCCGATCCTGTCAGTGAGCTTCCCGACGACGGTGCGCGGCAGGATGCTGCCGACGCCCTGCGGCACGAGCAGCAGGCCGGCTTCCAGCGGGCTGTAACCGCGTGCCTGCTGGAAGTACAGCGGCAAGAGCAGCATCGCGCCGTAGATCGACAGTCCGGCCAGGAACAGCAGCCAGCTCGCCGCCGCGAAGCCGCGGGCGCGGAACAGCCGCACGCTGACTAGCGGCTCGCCGGCCGTGTGCAGTGCATACACGACGAACGCGCCGAGCAGCACCAGTCCGGCGGCCACCGGCACTACAACCCGGGTCTCACCGAAGCTGGCGCTGCTGCCCGCCTGGGCAAGGCCGTAGAGCAGCCCCGCGAGTGCCGGGCAGAGCAGGAGCAGTCCAGTTATGTCGAGACGGGATGCCGTGCCCGTGCCTGGCTGTGCTTGCGGAGTTCCGGTCCTGGCTGGCGTTCCCCCCTGAGCGGGACTGGCGTGCGGCCGGTCGGCGGGCAGGCCACGCCAGGCGAGGGCGAACCCGACAACGCAGATGGGGACGTTCACGTAGAAGATGTAGCGCCAGCTCAGGTTGGTAATGATCAAGCCGCTGATCACCGGGCCGAGCACCGGCACCACAGCGACGGGGAGGCTGACCGAGGCCATCAGCCTGCCGAGCTTCTGCCCGCCCGCTGCCTGGGTGAGGAGGGTGGTGAGGAGCGGGAGCATCAGCCCGCCTCCGATGCCCTGCAGGATCCGGAAGCCGATGAGGCTGGCGACGTTCCACGCGGCGCCGGAGGCGGCCGATCCTGCCGCGAACACCGCGAGTGCAAACAGCCAGGATGTCCGGCCGCCGAACCTGGCCAGCGCCCAGCCGCTGAGCGGGATCACCATGCCGAACGAGAGCAGGTAGCCGGTGATCACCCACTGGATCGATGCCACGGCGGTGTGCAGATCACGGCCGATGGCATCGACGGCCACGTTGACGATGGATGTGTCCAAGAGCGAGGGAACGAGGCCGGTCAGCATGATCACGATGAGCCTGACCAGCGCCGGGTCAAGCTTGTCCCGGTCGGTCGCGGGAGCCTCGGCGCTCCTGGTCGGGGTGCTCATATTTTTGACACTACACCGTACAGTTTAATTTTGTAAACTGGCCAGTGCAGGGAAGACGGGCGGAGTCGGAGGCTGCCGATGGCAATGGTGACGGCGGGTGGGTTTGCGTCCCGGTCGCGTCCCGGCCGGCCGGCCGGCGGCTCGCAGCAGAAGAAGGCAGCGATCGTGTCGGCCGCGCTCCGGCTCTTCATGCGGGACGGCTTCGGCAGGACAAGTGTGGACGCCATCGCCGACGAGGCAGGCGTGTCAAAGCGGACCATCTACAACCACTACAGCGACAA
>JASIGS010000648.1 GCA_030052355.1 Streptosporangiaceae bacterium
CCCGCTGTCGATGACCGTGTCGAACGTCGCACCGAGGCCGGCGAGGTTCAGCGCGCTGCCGACCTCGAACCGTGCGGTGAGACCGCGGGCGCGGGCCTTGGCCCGCGCCCGCTCGATGGCCGTCGGCGCCACGTCGACACCGACCGCGTCGGCGCCGTGAGCCGCCGCGAGAAGAGTGTGCTCGCCGGTGCCGCAACCCGGGTCGAGCACGTTCCCAGAAAAAAGACCTTGGTCGGCAAGCCGTGCGAATACTGGCTGCGGCTTGCCGATGTCCCACGGCGGCGGCGCTTGCGCCGTATAGGACTCGTCCCACCACGGATGGGTCATGCTGTCTCCTCCCGCTGCGAACGCCGGGCCACGCATGTCTTGCCTGTCTTGCAAACCAAGCTAGCGCTGGCCGTGCGGGCCGAGCCCGGCAAAGGACGCGGCACTGGCCGGCTCGCCGCGTCTCACGCGGCCAGGATGCACTGTCGGTGCCCGCCGCTAGCTTGCTGCGTGTGCAAGGCGCTGTGCTCGAGGACGTCGATCTCGGCTCGGTCGAGACCGTGGCCGGCGCTGCGTGCTACGCGGCCGGATTCCGTCACCTGGCACAGCGCGACGTCCGCCAGCTCGCCTGGGACTTCTCGCGGCAGGCGCTGAGCGGCGTCGTCCGCGGCGTGACCGGGCGGTCCTGGCAGGCTCAGGCGCGCTTCTCCGGCGGCGAGCCGAACGTGTTCCTCGGCGGTCGGTGCACGTGCGCCGAGCGGTACAACTGCCAGCACGTCGTGGCGGTCGTGCTGGCCGCGGCGGGCGTGGCCGTGCCGGAGCCAGCCGCCGCCGCTGTCCCGTGGGACGAGACGCTCTCGTCGCTGCTCGAACCGCCGTCGGCCGATGAGGGCGCCGTGTTCCCCGGCCGGGACACGCCCATCGCCGTCGAGCTGAGCCTCGCCGAGAACGGCGGTCCGCTCAAGATCCGGGCGCGCCTGGTGCTGCCGGGCAAGAACGGCTCCTGGGTGGCCGGATCGCTGAGCTGGACCAGGCTGGACTCGCTGCTGTACTACGGCGGCCATCCGCGCTCGCACCTGCGGCTGCTCAAGGAGTTGTACGGCGCCTACCTGGCGAGCACGCACCGCTCGGCCTACTACGCGCCGGCCGACGAGAGGTCGCTCGACCTGGCGTCGTTCGAGTCGCGCCAGCTATGGGCGCTGCTGGACGAGGCCGCCCTGATCGGTGTGCCGCTGGTGTATCCGCGCAAGCTCGGCCTGGTCCCGCGTTACCGCACCGCGGAGCTGTGCCTGGACGTGACCCGGCCCGGCGCGCCCGGTCCGCTGCTGGTCCGGCCCGTGATCATGATCGACGGGGCGGCAGCCGACGTGTCGCCGATCCGCTTCATAGGAACGACCGGGCACGGGCTCGTCTATGCGGACAGCGCGGAGTTCCGGAACGATCCCGACCCCGGCGGCTGGCGGTTCGAACTCGCGAAGCTGACCGGTCCCGTGCCGCCGGACCTGCAGCGGATGGCGCTGCGCGGCCGGCCCGTGGAAGTCCCGCCCGACGACGCCGGGCGGTTCAGCCGCGAGTTCTACCCGCGACTGCGGCGCGTGGTCAACGTGATCTCCTCAGACTCCTCGTTCGAGCCGCCCGTGATCTCGGGCCCGACCCTCGTGCTGGCCGCGCAGTACGGCCCTGGCCACACGGTCGACGTCAGCTGGGAGTGGCAGTACCAGGTCGGTGACTCGGTGCTGCGCGCCCTGCCCGGGTCCGAGCCCGAGGACCCGAGTCACCGGGACCTCGACGCCGAACGCGCGATCCTGGCCGGGGTTGACCTGCCACCCGACCTGTTCGGGGTGCTGCCGTCCCGGTCCGCGCTGCCGCCGCCCCGGTCGCTGAGCGGCATCGACACCATGCTGTTCAGCACCGAGTTGCTGCCGTTGCTCGCCGGTCAGCCGGGGCTGGCGGTCGAGATATCCGGCGAGCCGGCCGACTACCACGACGCTGGTGACTCGCTCACCGTCGGCCTGTCCACGGACGCCATCGCGGGTGACAACGACTGGTTCGACCTCGGCATCAGCGTCACCGTCGAGGGACACCGCGTGCCGTTCGCGCAAGTGTTCGTCGCGCTCCACGAGGGCCAGCCGTTCCTGCTGCTCGATAACGGCGCCTACATCTCACTGGACAAGCCCGAGCTGCGTGCCCTGGCCGAGCTCATCGCCGAAGCGCGGGCACTGCGCGACTCGCCGCCGGGGACGCTGCGGATCAGCCGGTTCCACGCGGGGCTCTGGGGCGACCTGATCAAGCACGGCGTGATCACTCACCAGGCTGATGCCTGGAAGCGTCAGGTCGGCGGGCTGTTGTCGGCGGACGGCGGGGAACTGCGCGCCCTCGAGGCGCCGCAAACGCTGAGGGCGCGGCTGCGGCCGTACCAGCTCGACGGATTCCGGTGGCTGGCGTTCTTGTGGCAGCACAAGCTCGGCGGCATCCTGGCCGACGACATGGGCCTCGGCAAGACCCTGCAGTCGCTGGCCATGATCTGCCACGCGCGGACGGCAGATCCCGGCGCGCCGCCGTTCCTCATAGTGGCACCGACAAGCGTGGTGTCGAACTGGACCGCCGAGGCCGCGCGGTTCGCCCCGGACCTCAAGGTCGTCGCGATCTCCGACACGCGGGCCCGCCGGGGCGAGGGCCTGGAGTCGCTTGTCGCCGGCGCCGACGCGGTGGTGACGACGTACGCGCTGCTGCGACTGGACTTCGAGAGCTACGCTCCGCTCGGCTGGTCAGGGCTGCTGCTCGATGAGGCGCAGCACGTGAAGAACCACCTGTCGAAGATCTACGGCTGCGCCCGGCGGCTGGAGGCGCCGGTCAAGCTGGCCATCACCGGCACGCCGATGGAAAACAACCTCATGGAACTCTGGTCGCTGCTGTCGATCACCGCTCCGGGGTTGCTGTTCGAGCGCCCGGACTCATTCCAAGAGCGTTACGCGCGCCCGGTCGAGCGGGAGGGTGACGTCGACCTGCTTGCTCAGCTCCGGCGCCGGGTCAGGCCGTTCGTCTTGCGCAGGACGAAGGAACAGGTGGCGGCCGACCTGCCGGAGAAGCAGGAGCAGGTGCTCGAGGTCGACCTGCACCCGCGGCACCGGAAGATCTACGACACGCACCTGCAGCAGGAACGCCGGAAGGTCCTGAAGCTGCTCGACGATTACGACGGCAACAGGTTCACGGTCCTGCGCTCGCTCACCCTGCTCCGCCAGCTGAGCCTGCACGCGTGCCTCGTCGACGATCAGGACCGGGACGTGCCGTCCAGCAAGATCGAAGTCCTGCTCGAGCTGCTGGGCGACGTCGTCGGCGGCGGGCACCGCGCCCTCGTGTTCAGCCAGTTCACCCGGTTCTTGCAGCTGGTCAGGGAACGGCTCGACGAAGCCGGCATCCCGTACTGCTACCTGGACGGCCAGACCAGGGACAGGCCGCTGGTGATAGGGCGGTTCAAGAGCGGCGACGTTCCCGTGTTCCTGATCAGCCTCAAGGCGGGCGGCTTCGGGCTGAACCTCACCGAGGCGGACTACTGCTTCGTGCTCGACCCGTGGTGGAACCCGGCCACCGAGGCGCAGGCCGTCGACCGGACGCACCGGATCGGCCAGACCCGCAACGTCGTCGTGTACCGCCTGATCGCGGCGGGCACCATCGAGGAGAAGGTCATGGCGCTGAAGGCCAGGAAGGCCGAGCTCTTCTCGAGCGTGATCGACAGCGGCAACATGTTCGGCCGGGCGCTGAGTGCCGACGACATCCGGACCCTGCTCACGTAACTCAGCCGATCGCGGCAGCGGCGCTGACGGTCCAGAATGCGGAGTGTGGAACACGGTCAGGCAGCAACGGCAGCGGCACAGCGCGACCTGGTGCGCCGTGGCTACGACGCCATCTCGGTCGGCTATCGCAGCGACGACGGCCGGCCGGCTAGCTCCTCGGCTGAGGATGTCAGTCGTTACGCCGGCTGGATCGACGAACTGGCCAGCTTGCTGCCGGACCGGGCCGATGTGATCGATCTGGGCTGTGGCGCGGGTCTGCCCGCGACCCGCGAGCTCACGGACCGCGGCTTGCGGGTCCTCGGGGTTGACTTCTCCGCGGTACAGCTGAGCCGGGCCAGGCGGCTGGTGCCAGCGGCCAGCTTCGTGCAGGCGGACATGACCGCGCTGCACCTGCGGCCTGACTGCGTGGACGCGGTTGTGTCGTTCTACGCCCTGATCCACGTGCCGCTTGAGGAGCAGCGGGCCTTGTTTCCCCGTATCCGGTCCTGGCTACGGCCGGGTGGTTACCTGCTCGCGATCACCGGCGCGGATCGCTGGACCGGGATCGAGTCCTACCTCGGCGCCGACATGTTCTGGGACCACGCCGACACCGGCACCTACCTGGAGTGGTTCACCGCCGCGCGGCTGGAGCCTGTCTGGCACCGATTCGTGCCCGAAGGAGACTCCGGCCACAGCCTGATCCTGGCGCGCGCCACGTGAACCGCATGCGTGGCGGACATAACCGATGCCGGACGTCCGGCGTCCTAAGTGACAGAAGCGGGACGCTGGTTGCGGCGTCACGCCGTGCCGGCAGAACGCGGCGGACCACGGCCAGAAACGAGCCGTGGCCAGAAAGATAGGGATGGCTCAGGATGATGAAGTTCAGGTTGCTGGCCTTAGCCAGCGTCATCGGGCTCGCAGGCGCGTTCGGCACAGTGGGGCTCGTGCAGGCGGCGGCAGCGCCGCGTCCCGGGGCCCACGCTCAGGATGCCTCGGTGCCGGCGTGCAAGCCGTCGCAGCTGGCGATGCGCAATGGCCCGAAGGTCTCGGAGGCGACCCAGCAGGAAACCAGGATCTTCTCGGTGCGCAATGTCTCCTCGGCGCGGTGCGGGCTGGATGGCTATCCGGTCGTGACGCTGTTCACGACGCGCGGCGTGGCTTTGTCGTTCAGTTATCACGACACCGGTGACCAGATGCTGACCCACTCCAAGCCGCACCTCGTGGTGCTGGCTCCCGGTGGCAGCGCCTACTTCGGAATCAACAAGACCTCTTGCACCCTGATGGCCAACGACACCGCCTCGTACGTGGCCGCTTTCCCGCCGGTTCAGCTGATCCACATGGCCAACTCGCTCGACCACTGCAGCACGAAGGATCCCAGCGGGCACGACATCGACATCTCGCCGTTCGAGAAGACAATCGCCGACGTGCTCGCCGGCTGAGGCCGGCCGGCAGCACCGCTGGCTTGGTTCGGGACCGCGGCTGGCAAACTGAGGCATGTCCGTCACCAGACAACAAGCCTGCTGCGGGGGCCCGTGTGACTGATCGCGACCGGGCGCGTGCTGCGCCACCGGCGAGCCCGGGCGGGCGCGGCCTGCCCGGGTGGCTGGACCCCGAGCTGGCCACGCTCACCGACGACAGGTTCTCCGACCAGGCGTGGATCTTCGAGCGCAAGCTGGATGGTGAACGCTGCCTGGCGTTCGCCGACGGCAGCGACGTCCGGCTGATGAGCCGCAACCAGCACGAGATCACCAGCACGTTCCCGGAAATCGCCGGCGCGCTAGCCGCCCAGGGCCGCGAATCCTGTGTCGTCGACGGGGAGATCGTCGCCTTCGACGGCAGCCAGACTCGCTTCGAGCGGCTGCAGCAGCGGCTTGGCCAGGCCCGGCCGAGCCAGGCGTTGCTCACTGCGGTGCCTACCTATTTCTACTTGTTCGACGTGCTGTACGCCGGTGGCCGCGACACCCGGCCGCTGCCGCTGCTGGAGCGCAAGGAGGTCCTGCGCGGGTTGCTGTCCTTCGACGGCCCGCTGCGCTACACCGAGCACCGGGACACCGACGGGGAGGCGTTCTATCTCGAGGCGTGCCGCCTGGGCTGGGAGGGCCTGATCGCGAAGCGATCCGACTCGCCGTACCGGGCCGGGCGGACCAAGGACTGGCTGAAGTTCAAGTGCATCACGGGCCAGGAGTTCGTCATCGGCGGCTTCACCGACCCGCAGCGGTCGCGCGTCGGGTTCGGCGCACTGCTGCTCGGCTACTACGACAACAGCGATCGGCTCGTCTATGCGGGCAAGGTCGGCACGGGGTTCGACAACCAGACGCTGCGCAGCCTGCATGACCGCCTCGCCGCCATCGAGCGGCCCGCCCCCGCCTTCGCGGCCGGCAAACTGCCCCGTTCGCGCGTGCACTGGGTCGACCCGCAGCTCGTCGGCCAGGTCGCGTTCAGCGAATGGACCGACGCCGGGGAGCTGCGCCACCCACGATTCCAGGGGATGCGGGACGACAAGGACCCCCGCACGGTGGTCAGGGAGGTCCCGGCCAGCGGGGAAGACCGGTCATAATCGCCGCCCGGCCGGGCTGTCACGCGGCTGTCACACCCGCGCTGGTATCGCGGACCTAGCCAATCCCTGAGTGTCCGGCGAGATCTCATGGTGTCTGGCGCCGCCCTGTCACTGCGCGCTCGAAGGAGTCGGCGTGCGCCTGATCGATCAGCCGCCAGCACCCGGCAAGGGCGGGCCGCGAGACCTGGCCGAACGCCAGGCAGGCCTAGACCCCCGTTCTCCCTCCTCGGCTGACTACGCGCGAGCGGGCGATGGGCATCGGCTGAACGATGCCCAGCACCTCGAGCACGTTGCGGAGATCAAGGACTGCATAGCGGACGGGAAGGCGGCCCGTCTCGACAGCCGTTTCCGGCACACCATCGACGCTGAGCACGAGATCTGGTCCGACGAACGGTCAGCCGCCCACGACGCGATCCTTGATCACCTCTACGGCCAGGCGTCAGGTGTGCCGTGCGAGCGCAAGGCCATCGTGGCTGGCGGACTCCCTGGCGCCGGCAAGACCACGGTGTTACGTGAGCACGCCGGCATCGACGTGGCCCAGTACTTCGTGCTCGACCCGGACAACATCAAGGCGGAAATGGCAGACCGCGGGCTTGCTCCCGTGATCGCCGGCCTGACTCCGATGGAAGCGACTGAGTTTGTGCACGAGGAGGCGTCGTTCCTGGCGAAGCGCCTGGCGCACCGGGCACAAGCCGACGGCAAGAACGTCATCTGGGACATCACCATGTGCAAGGTCGAGTCGGCGGACAGGCGCATCGAGTCGCTCCGCGCGTCGGGCTACCGGGTCGACGGGATCTTCGTCGACGTCGGAATCGATGAGTGCGTCAACCGGGTGGACGTGCGGCACCGTGAAGGACACGAAAGGTACCGGGACGGCCGGGGACAAGGCGGCCGCTTCGTGCCCGAGGAGCTGATCCGCGCGCAGGCTGATCCGGACTGGGGCAGCAGGAACCGGGCAAACTTCGAGCTGATCAAGGAGAAGTTCGCCGCCTGGTCGCTGTACGACAATTCGGGCAGGGCGCCGGTGCTTGTCGCCGCCGATGAACGAAGTGACCGAGCGCGCATGGAGCGAACTGGATGAGAAACACCGAGGTCGCCGACCTTCTCGCCGCTCTGAGCGCGGGAACCATCAGCGTGGACGAGGTTGCCGAGCACTTCCGCGCGCGCTCGTGGCCGCTCACCAGACGACCGGTGCCAACCACCTACGAGGAGATGGCCGGGCAGCAGGACCCCGACCCCGACGTGCCGGGCTCATTCGACGACGTCACCGCCGCCTATGACAGAGGCGAGATCACAGCGGAGCAGTACCGGGCGCTCGCGCACGCCGTGGCGGACTCGATCAACGCGCGGGCGCGCCGGCGCCACAGGGTCGCTTCGGCTGAGCAACCTCGCCAATGCTGACACCCTGACGATTCCACGCGGATAGATCGGTCTAAAACGGGCGCCAGATGCCGTGCAACTGTCTGGGTGTCGCCGATCGAGCGCGACCCGGCTGAGCGGCGTGCCGGCAGTGCCTCGCTATGCTGCGAGTCCGGCGACGAGTCCCAACCCATGGAGCCCCGTGACCGACTACGACCTGGTGCTGCGCGGCGGTCGCGTGATCGACCCCGAGTCCGGGACCGACGCCGTGCTGGACGTGGCGGTGTCGCAGGGCCAGATCGCCTATATAGGGAACGCCCCGCTCCCGGCCACTGTCGAGCTGGACGTGGCCGGCCACGTGGTGACTGCCGGCTTCGTCGACCTGCACAGCCACGTCGGCGACATCGCGGGCATGCGCCTCCGGGCGCTGGACGGGGTGACCACCGCGCTGGAGCTGGAAGCGGGCGTGACGCCGGTCGAACCCGCCTACCGGCAGGCGGCGGCCGAAGGCCGGCCGATCAACTACGGGTTCGCCACGTCCTGGGCGCTGGCCCGGATGGAGGTGGTCGGCGGCATCCACCTGGACGCCGGCCTCGTCACGTTCATGCAGAACATCTCCGCACCCGGCTGGCAGCGCGCCGCGACGCGGCAGGAGGTCGACCGGGTCCTCGGCCGGCTGTCCGCCGACCTTGCCGAAGGCGCACTCGGCATCGGCCTGCTGCTCGGATACGCGCCGGGTACCGAGCCGGCCGAGTACCTGAACGTCGCTGGCCTCGCAGCTCAGGCCGGGGTGCCGACATTCACGCACGCGCGGGACCTGGTCGAGATGGTGCCAGCGACCCTGGCCGACGGCGCCGAGGAGATCGTCAGGGCGGCCGCCGAGACCGGCGCGCACATGCACTACTGCCACGTCAACAGCACCTCTGTCCGGCACGTGGACCGCGTGCTCGGCCTCGTTGAACGCGCGCAGGCGGCGGGCTCACGGGTGTCGACCGAGGCCTATCCGTACGGCGCAGGGATGACGGGCATCGGCGCCACGTTCCTGGCGCCGGAGCGGCTGCACGAACGCGGGCTCAATCCGTCCGACCTGACCTACGCGCCGACCGGCGAGCGGGTCGCGAGCGAGGAACGGCTCGTTGAGCTGCGTGCGACAGATCC
>JASIGS010000649.1 GCA_030052355.1 Streptosporangiaceae bacterium
CGCTGCCCGAGCGGTCCATGCAGCAGGTGCGCGGCAACGACATCGGCATGGTCTTCCAGGACCCGGCGAGCTACCTGGACCCGACGATGACCATCGGCAGGCAGATCGCTGAGTCGGTCATCGTGCACCACGGCGCCGACCGGGTCGCGGCCGCCGACCGCGCCGTCGAGGTGCTCGGGCTGGTCAGGATGCCCGACCCGGAGCGGGTCGCGGCGCAGTACCCGCACCGGCTGTCCGGCGGCATGCGGCAGCGTGCCATGATCGCCGCCGCGCTCGCCTGCGAGCCCGGCCTGCTGATCGCCGACGAGCCGACCACCGCGCTGGACGTGACGATCCAGCGGGAGATTCTGGAGCTACTCGACGAGCTGCGCCGCGCGCTGGGCATGGCGGTCATCCTCGTGACGCATGACCTCGGCGTGATCGCCGGGCGCGCGGACCGGGTGGCCGTCATGTACGGCGGCAGCATCGTCGAGGAGGCCGCGACGCAGGCCGTGTTCGCCAGGCCCAGGCATCCGTACACCGAGGCGCTGCTCGACGCGCTGCCGGAGATGGCGGATCCTTCGGCCAGGTCGCTGTACAGCATCCCCGGGCGGCCGCCGGACCTCACCGCGGAGCCAGTCGGCTGCAGCTTCGCGCCGAGGTGCCGGTACGCCCGGGACTTCTGCCAGTCGCGCGAGCCCGTGCTCGACGGCGAGCACCCCGGCCACAGCTATGCCTGCTTCTTCCCGGTGGGACCGTCTGGCCTGATGGCCGTGGACGGCGAGGCATCCGCCTCCGGCGCGCGCCGGGTGAGCGCGTGGGCGGGCGGGTCGTCTCCGCTGCTGAACCAGGAGCCGGACGCCCGGGACGGGCCGCCGGCCGGCGCCGGCGAGCTGCTGCTGCGCGTGGACGGCTTGGTCAAGGACTATCCCGTCACGGCCGGTGTGCTACGGCGCAAGGTGGGCGCGGTCAGCGCCGTCGCGGGCGTCAGCTTTGAGGTCGCGGCCGGCCAGACGTTCGGCCTGGTCGGTGAGTCCGGTTGCGGCAAGACCACCGTGGCCAGGCTCCTGGTCGGGCTGGAACGGCCGGACGCTGGCTCGATCGCCTTCCGCGGCACCGACCTGGCCGGGCTCGCGCCGCGGCAGCTGCGCGGGTTGCGCTCGGGCATCCAGATGATGTTCCAGGACGCGTTCGCCTCGCTCGACCCGAGGATGCGAGTCCGGACGATCCTGCGCGAGCCGCTGGTCATCCAGAAGACGATCCGCCGCAGAGGGCGCCGGCGGCAGGTCAATCGGATCCTGGACGAGGTCGGCCTGCCGGCGGAGGCCGCCGACAAGTTCCCGCGCGAATTCTCCGGCGGCCAGCGGCAGCGGCTGGCGCTGGCCCGCGCGCTGATCCAGCGGCCCGCGCTGATCGTCGCGGACGAGCCGGTGTCGGCCCTGGACGTGTCCGTCCAGGCCCAGATCCTGAACCTGATGCGCAAGCTGCAGCGTCAGTACGGCCTGGCCTACCTGTTCATCTCGCACGACCTGTCGGTGATCAGGTACATGGCCGACACGATCGGCGTGATGTACCTGGGCAAGCTGGTGGAGGTCGGTCCCGCCGAGACCGTCTGCACGGCCCCCAGCCACCCCTACACCGCCGGTCTGATCGAGGCGGTGCCGGCCGTGACGAGCCACGGCAGTGCCACCCGGCCGGACCAGGCGATCGACGCGGAGCCGCCCTCGGCGATTGCGCCGCCATCCGGCTGCCGCTTCCGCACCAGGTGCGCCTTTGCCCGGGGGATCTGCGCGGAGCAGGAGCCACCGCTGCGGCCGCAGGCCGGTTCTGGCCGGTTCGTCGCGTGCCACTTCCCGCTGACGGCTGCCGCCGGCGTCGGGTTCGGGGAGGCCGCCGCCACCGGGGTCATGGACAGCATCAGCGGCGAGGTCGCGACGGGGTAGCGGCCCGAAAATGGTGGCCAATCACGCCCGGATGCACGTACTTCGGCCTCGAGTTGCGGCTGGCTCCCATCTTGCACGCGTTATTGCCGCTAGCCTTCTTGGTGTCCGCAGTGAGCAGGAAGGAGCCGTTCCATGGCACCGGACCGGCCGGACTCGGGTTGCTCGCGATGAGCACCGGCATGTCCGTGCCGCGGCCGCGGCTGGTCTCCGGCGTGGGCGCCGCCGATCCCGCGCTGCTGTCGATGCTGCTGGCGCAGGCGCCCATCGGGTTTGCCTTCGTCGGTCCTGACCTGCGCATCCGCAGGATGAACCAGTCGATGGCCGGGTTGTCCGGCGGCGACCAGTCCGACCCGCTCGGCCGCACGCCGGCGCAGGTGTGGCCGCCCGAGCTGGCTGCGGCGGTGGAGTCGGCGGTAAGCCGGGTTGTGGCCGGGGACATGTCGCTGTCGGCCGACGAACTGGTGGTCCCGCTCGTGACACGGGCCGCGCCCGGCGGCGCCGACAACGGCTCCGAGCTGCGCCAGTGGGCGTTCTCCTGGTTCGGCGCTGCGGACCACGATGTCCGCGGCGTGGCCGTGGTCGCGGTGGACGTCACGCGTCAGCACGACGCGATCGACGCGCTGCGGCGCAGCGAGGAGCGTTACCGTTCGCTGCTGCAAGCGGGCGCCCAGGTGGTCTGGGTCACCACACCGGACGGCGACATGGCCGAGGACTCGCCCGAGTGGCGCCTGATCACCGGCCAGACGGTCCAGGAGTACCTGAAAGACGGCTGGCTGGCGGCCATCCATCCCGATGACGCCCAGCGGGTCGAAGCCGCGTGGCGGGACAGCATCAGCTCGGGCAAGCCCTTCGACAGCCGGTACCGCGTCCGGAGCAGGACGGGCTCGTACCGGCACTACGACGTGCGCGCCGTGCCCATCGAGCGCGACGGCAAGATCGTCGAGTGGATCGGTGCCAGCACCGACGTGACCGCGCAGCGCGAGGCTGAGGAGATGCGCGGGCGGCTGACCGAGCAGCTGTCGGCGGCGGCGCTGCGCACGGCCCGGCTGCAGCAGGCGACCTCGATGCTCGCCGAGGCCATGACCGTCGAGCAGGTGGTCCAGGTGATCACCGAGGTGGGCCGCTCGGCGATCGGGGCAGAGCGCTCCGCTGTGGCCATCCTGGACGACGAGCGGGTGCGGCTGCACACGATCAACCCCGGCGGGCTGCCGGACAGCCCGGGGGCCCCGCGCGGCGACCTGCCCGTGTCCGACCCGACCGTGATGACCTCGGCCATCCAGGCCCGCAGGCCGGTGCTGCTGGAGAGCCCCGAGGCGCTGCGCAAGCACCTGGAGGGAGTAGCCGACGTCGGATTGTTCCTGAAACATACTGATGAAAAGGCCTGGGTGGGCCTGCCTCTGCTGTCATCAGGTGCTGCACTCGGAGCGCTGCGGTTCTCGTTCACCCGGACCCGGCAGATCACCGAGGAAGAACGGGTGTTCCTCGAGGCGCTGGCGGGCCAGTGTGCCCTGGCGCTGGAGCGGGCCACCCTGTACGAGCGGGAGCACAAGACCGCGGAAACGCTGCAGCGCAGCCTGCTGCCGGACTCTCTGCCAACGGTCGAGGGCATCGACCTGGCGGCCAAGTGCATGCCGGTGACGCGGACCATGGAGATAGGCGGCGACTGGTACGACGCGTTCCGGCTCCCGGACGGGCGGCTCGCGGTCGCCACCGGGGACGTCATGGGCAAGGGCCTGACCGCGGCCGCTGGCATGGGGCGGGTCCGTAACGCGCTGCGGGCGCTGGCGCTGACCGACCCGAGGCCGGCCGCGGTGCTCGCAGGGCTCGACCGGCTGTTCCTGGCGACCGAGCAGGAGGAGCAGGTCACCACCGTGGCCTACCTCGTGGTCGATCCGGTCACGGGTGACGGCGTGGCGGGTAACGCCGGCCACCTGCCGCCGCTGCTCATGCCGCCGGGCGGCGCGCCGCGCCTGGACGTCGCAGAGGCAGCGGGCACGCCGCTGGGCTGGGCGACCCCGCGCCGTCAGTACGCGTTCAGGCTGCCGCCGGGCAGCACCGCGGTGCTTTATTCGGACGGCCTGGTAGAGAACCGCAAGCGCGGCCTGGATGCCGGCCTGGAGGAACTGGTGCGGGTGGCTGCGGAGGCTCCACCCGGGCTTGCGGAAGATCCAACGGAAATGCTCGGTTATCTGGTGAACCGGATGCTGAACGGATACGAGCAGGACGATGACGTCACGGTGCTCGTCATGCACGTGCCCGACCTGGGCGGGGAGTCCTTCGCAGCCCGCAGGAGAACCGGATCGGCGCGAAAGGGGAAGGCATGAGGAATGCGGGTACCATTCCCGCGAGGTTGTGCTCAGAGCCCCGCAGTGACTCCGGGCTGCTGCCCGCAGCGGTACGACCTACCCGTCAGCTCCGCCTATGGTGGTGGACGGGAGAGGACTCCTACGGGACGCGCTCTCCTGCGGCAGCTTTTCCGGCTCCTTGCGTGGCGCAGGGAGCGGGGATCGCGAGGTAGAGTCCGTTGCTCGCCATGAAGTTTGCCGGAGAAGTGGCAGTGTCGCCTGCTAGCCCGGGCAGGCGGGTGCCATACCCGGCAGGGTGGGCCGCTATCCGGCAAGGGAAGGGGTGACCGCGGTGGCAAGCGCTGCAGGCTCGACAGCGCGGCGGCAGTCTCGGTCGTCGGCGCAGGGCGCACGCGTACCACAGCAGACCCGTGGGAGTTCCGCCGATGGCAACAAGACTCAGCTGGCTGACCAGCCGGTAGCACTGGTCCCCGGCGAAGGCGGTACCGACGGCCGGCCGGCGTCCTCCGGCCGGAGACCCGCCGAGCGGCGCAGCCGGCGCGTCTCGCCGCGAGCGGCGGCCGACGCGGCGCTCGGGGACGGCACGCGATCCGACGAGCACGCAGCCTCTGGCAGGCGTCGCGGCAAGGCACAAGACGGCGAGGCTGGCTCGGCTAGCCCCAAGAGCGGGCGTGGCTTGAAGATCAGGCAGGGAAAGCAGGCAGCGGATGAGCCGCGGGGCAGGAGAGATCATCGTGACAGCGGGAGCAACGAGGTGACCGCAGACGCCGAGCTGGCGGCGCAGGCGGCCCAGGAGCCGGAACTGGCCGACGCCGCCGACCTGGACGGCGACCCGGACCTCGCCGACGTAGCCGACCTGGAGACCGACCCCGACCTCGCGGACGTCGCGTTCCTGGACGTCGAGGCGGAACTGCAGGAGCTGGAGAGCGACGCCGACACCGAGGACGAGCTTGACCTGGTCGAGGGCGTCGATCTCGCCGAGGCCGGGCAGGCCGCCGACCTCGAGGAGGCCGAGCTGAGCGAGGAGTCTGACCTCGGCGACGAGGCCGGGCTCGCGGCTGCCCCGGAGGGTTCTGCCGCGCTGGCCGGGGCGCCGGCCGCCGCGGAGAACGAGGACGAAGAGTTCAGCTACGGGGACGACGACGAGGACCTGCCCGCCGCTCAGGTCGCCGTCGCCGGGGCCACGTCAGACCCCGTCAAGGACTACCTCAAGCAGATCGGCAAGGTGCCGCTGCTGAACGCCGAGCAAGAGGTCGAGCTCGCCAAGCGGATCGAGGCTGGCCTGTTCGCCGAGGAGAAGCTTGCTGAGGCCGGCCGTGAGCTGCGCCCGGATTCGCGGCTTGACCTTGAGTGGATCGCCGACGACGGCAGGCGCGCCAAGAATCACCTGCTCGAGGCCAACCTCCGGCTGGTGGTCTCGCTGGCCAAGCGCTACACCGGCCGGGGCATGCTGTTCCTCGACCTGATCCAGGAGGGCAACCTCGGGCTGATCCGCGCGGTGGAGAAGTTCGACTACACCAAGGGCTACAAGTTCTCCACGTACGCGACCTGGTGGATCCGGCAGGCGATCACCAGGGCCATGGCCGACCAGGCCAGGACCATCCGGATCCCCGTGCACATGGTCGAGGTGATCAACAAGCTGGCGCGGGTCCAGCGGCAGATGCTGCAGGACCTCGGCCGGGAGCCGACCCCCGAGGAGCTGGCTGCCGAGCTGGACATGACCCCGGAAAAGGTCATCGAGGTGCAGAAGTACGGCCGGGAGCCGATCTCGCTGCACACCCCGCTCGGCGAGGACGGCGACAGCGAGTTCGGCGACCTGATCGAGGACTCCGAGGCGATCCAGCCGGGCGAGGCGGTCAGCTTCACGCTGCTGCAGGAGCAGCTGCACTCGGTGCTTGACACGCTGTCCGAGCGGGAGGCCGGCGTGGTCTCCATGCGGTTCGGCCTCACTGACGGCCAGCCCAAGACGCTCGACGAGATCGGAAAGGTCTACGGGGTCACCCGGGAGCGGATCCGTCAGATCGAGTCCAAGACGATGTCCAAGCTGCGGCACCCGTCGCGGTCCCAGGTGCTGAGGGACTACCTGGACTGAGGTTGTTCCCGGGCGGCCCGGTCCCGGCCAGGCCCGCCCGGGAAGCCTGCTACCCGCCTGTAGGTGCTCGCGCGCTGAGCCTGCGGATTCGTCGGTGTGAAGTTCTTACGCCTATCACCGTAAGAACTTCACATCCATGGCGGCTGAAGATCAGCTCTGACCTACCTTTATGTCTGAACTGACCCATACGTCCTGATGCGAGAACGAGCTGCCCGACAATTCAGCCCCGGCCGAGGCGGCCGGGGCTGAATCGATACGGTGTCGGGCTGGCCGAACCCAGCTAGGGCCGGCTCAGCGAAGCTCAGGAACGGTCGCCCTCGTTCTTGGTGACGAGCCTGCCGGTCTCGTCCTGGATCTCGACGGCGATCTTGGCGAGTGCCTCGGCGTGCTTGCGGTTGTGGTGGGCGCAGAACAGCAGCTCACCAGACCCGGGGAGGAGTACGCGCACGTAGGCTGGCGCTCCGCACCTGTCACACAAATCGTGGGCGGTCAGCGGCCTGGTTGGGGCTATCGCTCCGGGCATTGTCGCCTCCTCGCCTCTTAGGACGCTCCAGCTACCCTGCCGGTGGTCCTGAAAACGTCGTGATCTCTAGGCATCACAACACTGCGGGATGCCGTTTGTCATCCCCTTCGGCGGCCAAGTTTGCCGAGGGCGAACATCCGGCTATGCCCGTCCTGCTTCCCGACGCTCGTGTTGGGCGGGACGACTGTTATGTTCTTATTGCGCCATATGCCGTACGGCGTGGTGGCGCGAGCTTGTCGCCGCGGACGGCTAGTC
>JASIGS010000650.1 GCA_030052355.1 Streptosporangiaceae bacterium
ATGATCGTGTTCACCGGGCTGTCGGGCTCGGGCAAGTCCAGCCTGGCCTTCGACACCATCTTCGCCGAGGGCCAGCGCCGGTATGTCGAGTCGCTGTCGGCATACGCGCGGCAGTTCCTCGGCCAGATGGACAAGCCCGACGTCGACTTCATCGACGGCCTGTCGCCGGCGGTGTCGATCGACCAGAAGGCCGCCGGGCGCAACCCGAGGTCCACCGTCGGCACCATCACCGAGGTGTACGACTACATGCGGCTGCTGTTCGCGAGGGTGGGCAAGCCGCACTGCCCCAAGTGCGGGCGGCCGATCGCCCGCCAGACGCCGCAGCAGATCGTGGACCGGGTGCTCGAACTGGACGAGGGGACCCGCTTCCAGGTCCTGGCTCCGGTCGTGCGCGGACGCAAGGGCGAGTACACGGAAATGCTGCGTGACCTCCAGGTCAAGGGGTTCTCCCGGGCTCGGGTCGACGGCACCGTGATCCGGCTCGACTCGGCGGTTTCCGGCGAGCTGCCCGCGCTGAAGAAATACGAGAAGCACACCATCGAGGTGGTGGTGGACCGCCTCGACGTCAAGGAGTCGTCGCGGCGGCGGCTGACCGACTCGGTGGAGACCGCGCTGTCGCTGGCGGGCGGGGTGGTGGTGCTCGACTTCGTCGACCTGCCTGAGGACGACCCGAACCGCGAGCGGATGTACTCAGAGCACCTGGCCTGCCTGTACGACGACCTGTCGTTCGATGAGCTTGAGCCACGCTCGTTCTCCTTCAACTCGCCGTGGGGTGCGTGCACCGACTGCACCGGGCTCGGCACCAAGATGGAGGTCGATCCCGAGCTGGTCGTGTCGGATCCGACGCGGACGCTGGCCGATGGTGCGATCGCGGTGTGGAGCGGCGGTCACGTCAGCGACTACTTCGTCCGGCTGATGGAGGCGCTCGGCGACGCGCTTGGCTTCAACGTGGACACGCCGTGGGAGCGGCTGCCGGCAGCCGGCCGGCGAGCCCTGCTGGACGGCTACGACAAGCAGGTACACGTCAGGTACAAGAACAGATACGGCAGGGAGCGGTCGTACTACACCAACTTTGAAGGCGCGATCCCGTTCATCGAGCGGCGGCACTCCGACGCCGACAGCGATTACAGCCGGGAGCGGTTCGCCGAGTTCATGCGCGAGGTGCCGTGCCCGTCGTGCCGCGGCGCCAGGCTGAAGCCGGTGTCGCTCGCGGTGACCGTGGACGACAGGTCGATAGCCGACTACTGCGCGCAGCCGATCGGTGAGCTCGCCAAGCTGCTGCTGTCGCTCGAGCTGTCCGAGCGGGACATGCAGATAGCAGGGCGGATCCTCAAGGAGGTCAACGCCAGGCTCGGGTTCCTGCTCGACGTCGGCCTCGACTACCTCACGCTGGACCGGGCGTCGGCCACGCTGGCCGGCGGAGAGGCCCAGCGGATCAGGCTCGCTACCCAGATCGGGTCGGGTCTGGTCGGCGTCCTGTACGTGCTCGACGAGCCGTCCATCGGCCTGCACCAGCGCGACAACCACCGGTTGCTCGAGACCTTGCTGCGGCTGCGCGACCTGGGCAACACGCTGATCGTCGTCGAGCACGACGAGGACACGATCCGGGCCGCCGACTGGGTGGTGGACATCGGCCCGCGGGCCGGCGAGCACGGCGGTCACATCGTGGTGTCCGGGCCGCTGCCGGAGCTGCTGGCCAGCCGGGACTCGATCACCGGCGCGTACCTGACCGGCCGGGAATCCATCGCGGTCCCGTCCCGGCGGCGCAAGCCGGTGCGCGGCCGCGAGGTGGTCGTCAAGGGCGCCGCCGCGCACAACCTGCGCGGGATAGACGTTGCGTTCCCGCTCGGTTGCTTCATCGCCGTCACGGGCGTGTCGGGTTCCGGCAAGTCCACCCTGGTCAACGACATCCTGTACAGCGCGCTGGCCAGGGAGCTGCACGGCACCAGGATCGTGCCAGGCAAGCACACGCGGGTCACTGGCATGCAGCACCTGGACAAGGTGGTGCACGTCGACCAGGGGCCGATCGGCCGCACACCGCGGTCCAATCCGGCCACTTACACCGGAGTGTTCGACCACGTCCGGCGGCTGTTCGCCCAGACCACCGAGGCCAAGGTGCGCGGTTACCAGCCGGGCAGGTTCTCCTTCAACGTGAAGGGGGGCCGGTGCGAGGCGTGCTCTGGCGACGGCACCATCAAGATCGAGATGCAGTTCCTGCCGGACGTGTACGTGCCGTGCGAGGTGTGCCACGGTGCCAGGTACAACACCGACACCCTGCAGGTGCACTACAAGGGCAAGACGATCGCCGACGTGCTGGAGATGCCGATCGAGGAGGGCGCCGAGTTCTTCGAGGCTGTCCCGCAGATCCACCGGCACCTGAAGACCCTGGTCGACGTCGGCCTCGGCTACGTGCGGCTGGGCCAGCCCGCGCCCACTCTTTCCGGTGGCGAGGCGCAGCGGGTCAAGCTGGCTTCTGAACTCCAGCGCAGGTCGACCGGGCGGACGATCTACGTGCTGGACGAGCCGACCACCGGACTGCACTTCGACGACATCCGCAAGCTGCTCGGCGTCCTCGGCCGGCTGGTCGAGGCCGGCAACACGGTGATCGTGATCGAGCACAACCTGGACGTGATCAAGACCGCCGACTGGGTGATCGACCTGGGGCCCGAGGGCGGCTCACGCGGCGGCGACGTCATCGCGACCGGCACCCCGGAAGAGGTGGCGCAGGTCGAGGAGAGTTACACGGGCCAGTTCCTGAAGAAGCTGCTGGACGTGTGAAGCCCGGCCGCTGGGTTCGGCAGCCGTGGCAGTAGCCGACTCCCGCGGCAGGCAGTATCTTCCCGGCATGTCACGGCGTGCGCTGGCTGCGCTGGCTGGTCTGGTGATCGCGATCGCCGTGCTGACGGCGGGCTGCGGCGGCGCGCGCACTCCCAGTGCGGACACCGCGAGCTCGCCGCCGCCCCGGCGCACTCCGGCGCCCGCCGTGACCGGCACCGGCCTGGTCAGCCGGGACGAGCCCGGCTGCACG
>JASIGS010000651.1 GCA_030052355.1 Streptosporangiaceae bacterium
GGTTCCGGCGGCAACGGTGATCCCGCAAGGCTTCCTGGCTCTGGCGGTAGCGGGGAAGACCCGGGAGATTCGACATCTGGCGGCAGCGGTGACTCGCTCATGGCGCCCTCCTTTCGCCCAGTCTTGCGCATCCGCAGCGCACGCGACACCCCCATCCTCAGGCTGCTCATGAACACCTAGCAAATGCGGACGATCCGGCGAGAAAAGGCGAGATGTGACACATGATCACCGCGGGCCCGCAGCAGCGAATCGGGTTCACCCCGATCGGGTGATGGCCGCTGCCTTCGCGGGTACATACCGTCGAGTCAACGAGGCCAGGGTGCGCTGGCGAGCGTGCC
This sequence comes from Streptosporangiaceae bacterium, assembly GCA_030052355.1. The sequence continues at coordinate 339 of JASIGS010000651.1, forward strand.
CTGGCAAGGTGAGCGCAGCCCCACGACGACCTCAGGTCAGAGGGGAGTGCTATCGATGCGCAGACGACCGAAGGACGAGGGTTCGCAGGACCCACAGGACATGGAGCGTGCCACTGGCGGCACCGGCTCTGGTGACTACGTGCAGGGCTCGACCGGCAGCGGGACGGGTGCATCCAGTACTGGCATGCAGGACACTGGCACCTCGTACCAGCAGGGCGGCGGCCAGTATCAGCAGGGCCAGTACCAGCAGGGTGGCCAGTACCAGCAGGGCGGCCAGTATCAGCAGGGCACTCAGTATCAGCAGGGCGCCCAGTACGAGCAGGGCACCCAGTACCAGCAGCCGGGCACGCAGTACTACCAGCAGCAGCCGGGCCAGATGCAGACCACGACCGGATACGGCCGAGGTCAAGAACCAGCCGATTACGGTACATCCGGCCAATACAGCCGGCCGACACCGAGTCGGCACGGCGCGGCGTTGTCGGTACTCGCGGGCTCGCTGGCCTTCCTTCAAGGACTGGCGTTCCTCATCCGGGGCCACTACTACCACGCGCTGCCTGGTTACGCGTACCGGTGGAACCTCCATGGGTGGGGCTGGGTGCTCGTGATACTCGGCGCGCTCTTGTTCGCGGTAGGAGTGAGCCATCTCCTCGGCATCAAGGGCAGCCGTCACTTCGGCGCGGCAATTGCGGTGATAACGGCCGTGGTGGCGTTCATCACCCTGTTCTACTCGCCGCTTTGGGGGATCATCGTGCTGGCCGCGAGCGGATTCGCCGCTCACAGCCTGCTCGCCGGCGCACACGAGGAGCGCTACGGCGCTGGCGGCGGGTCTGCTGGTTACGGCAGTGCCGGGGGTGAGAGCTACCAGAGCACGAGCCAGCGCGACGAGGCGATGGCCAGCCAGGGCGGCCGATCCCACCGGCTCTAGCCGGGATTGGTCCGCCTAACGTTCCCGCCGGTAACGCGTCAAGACGGTAGGGCCGGCCTGCTCGGCCGACAGGCATTCGAGATAGGCCGGCCCGCCGTCGGACGGGAAGAGCCGTTCCCCGGCACCCAGCACGGTGGGGAAAGTCAGCAGCCGGTACTCATCGACGAGGTCTTCGGCAACGAGAGCGCGCACGACGCTGAGGCTGCCGAGGACCACGATGTCGCGAGGCTCGCGGCGCACGGTGTCGGCGACATCTCCGGTGATGACCTGTGAGTTAGCCCAGGCGGAGGTGTCGGTGAGGGTGCCGGTGGCGACCAGCTTCGCTGCGGCATTCATCTGCGCGGAGAACGGGTCGTCCCGCCCCGGCCAGATGCGCGAGAACAGCTGCCAGGTCTTGCGGCCCAGCAGCATGACCCCGTCGTCCAGCGTTCTTCCTATCTTGAACTTGTCCCCGGCGATTGCCTGCGGGCCGTGCCGGAACGCCCAGCCGCCGTTCGGCGTGCGCTGCGATCCGTCCGGGTCGGAAACGATCCCGTCCATGGTGATGAACTCGATGACGGTGACGGTCATGACTGCCTCCCTTGGTCGGTGCTCACCGGTACATACCGGCGGCACCGCCGCGGCTCATCGGTTCAGGCCGGAATTCCGCCGGAAATCCGCTCGGGCAGGCCGAACATCTCCAGCACCGCGGGATCGGCGAACGCGACGTTCCGCGTGACCCGCCCGCCCGCGACGGTGAAGACCTGCAGCGTGTGCCGCACGTTTCCGCCGCCGGGCTCGGGCGCGTAGGCGGCCAGCGCGGGCTGGCCGTTGGCCGTGAGCTGTCGGACGCGCCAGCCCGTTCCCCGCATCTCGAAGACCCGGCGCATGAATAGCCCGTAGTCGTTGCTGCCCAGGTACCAGAGCGGCACCGGTGGCATCTCGAGCACCGCGTCGTCGGTCAGCAGCCGCACCAGGCCGGTCACGTCGGCTGCCTCGAAGGCCGCCACGTACTGCTCGATGACCTCTCTGACGTCCGGGTCGGAGGGCTCGGCGATGTCGCCCTCGTCACGCACGCCCGCGACGGCGGCGCGGGCCCGCTGCAAGGCGCTGTTGACCGCGCCGACCGAGCTGCCCAGCTGGTCGGCGACCTCCGCCGCGCTGAACTCCAGAACCTCGCGAAGCACGAGGACTGCGCGCTGCCGCGGTGGCAGCAACTGCATGGCGGCCACCAGCGCGAGCCGGAGATCGGCTCGCCCGGCGATATCGAAGCGGGCGTCCGGAAAGGGCTGCAGCCAGGGTATGTCGAACGCGGGCGTCAGCGGGGCCGCCGGGTCCTGGCTCGGAGCTCCCAGGCCGGACGGCAACGGCCGCACGGCCCGGCTCTTGAGTGCGGTCAGGCACGCGTTGGTCGCGATCCGGTACAGCCACGTGCGTTCCGACGCGCGCGCCGGGTCGTACCGGTCGCGGGCTCTCCAGGCCCGCAGCATCGTTTCCTGGACCAGGTCCTCGGCCTCGTGGAACGAGCCAAGCATCCGGTAGCAGTACGCCACCAGCTCGGCCCGGTAGGCCTCAAGCTCCATTGCCGGCCGCAGAAGCTAGCTGGGGTCCGCCGCGCCGACGAGCTCCAGGATGCGAGACGGGGGGAGGTGCTGCTCGTAAATGCGCACTCCGAAGGGCGCGAGCGCGTCCTCGATGGCGTTCACGATGGTTGGCGGGGCGACGATCATGCCACCTTCGCCCACGCCACGGAAGTTGACGTCGGCGTCGAGCGGCACTGTCTCGAGGTGCTCTATCTCGATCCGGGGGATGTCACACGCGGTCGGCAGCAGGTAGTCCATGAAGGTGGCTGACTGGTAGTTACCGTCCTCGTCGTACGCCGACCGCTCGAGCAGCACCGCGCCGATGCCCTGGGCGATGCCTCCCCGGATCTGGCCCTCGACCACCGCGGGGTTGATGAGCGCGCCACAGTCCTCGGCGGCGACGTACCGCTCGATCTTCACCAGGCCAGTCTCGACGTCGACCTCGACGATCGCGCAGTGGCTGCCGCCGGACCAGCCGCCTTCGCCGCCGTCGAACATCGCCTGGACCTCGAGACTGGCGTCGACGTCCGCGCCGAACTGGCCAGACGCCGCCCGCCGCGCGACCTCCGTCACTGCGATGGCGCTCGCGGGATCGCCGCGCACCAGCACCTGGCCATCGACGATCTCGAGGTCCCGGGCGCTGGCTTCCATCAGGTGCGAAGCGAAGTCGAGCACCTTGACCTTGAGCTGCCGGGCGCCGTGCAGGGCCACGCCACCGGTCATGGTGGCTGACCGGCTACCGCCG
>JASIGS010000652.1 GCA_030052355.1 Streptosporangiaceae bacterium
GTGCCGCGAGGACGTCCGCGGCCTGCGCGAGACGACCGCGGCGCTGGCGTTCGGCGCCGCCGAGCAGCCCCGCCCGGAGCTGCGGGAAGCTACTTTGCGGGCCGCCGGCAACCTGCGGCAGCTGCCGCCTGAGCTGCCGAGCGAGCGGCCACGCCGCGTCGCGGCGGACGGTCGCGGGCAGCGGCTGACCACGCGGCTTCGCGGCGGTTTCCCGGGGCACTGGCTGAGCCGTGTCGCGGTGGGGGCCACCGTCGTGCTCGCCATCGCCGCTGTCCTGCTCGGCCTGCACCTGAGCGCGATGCAGCAGCGCCTGAGCCTGGCCGAGCAGCGTGACCATGACATCGCGGCCGTCCTCGGCGCGACCGATGCGACCACGCTCACGGCCAAGGTCAGCACCGGCGGCACGGCAACCGTGGTGATGTCGCACCGGGCCGCTGCGCTTGTCGTGATAACCCGCGGGCTGCCTGCGCTGCCGCCGTCGGAAGGCTACGAGGTCTGGCTGATGAACCCGGCGGCGGGAGACAGACCGGTCGGCATGCTGCCGGCGCCCAGGGCGGGGATGACCGACCCGATGATCGTCAGCCAGCTGAGGAAAGGAGACCAGCTCGGGCTCACTGTCGAGCCGGCCGGCGGCAGCCGTCAGCCGACGTCAGCGCCGATAGTGCTGGTCAGCCTCGGCGGCTGATCAGGCCGGTCGCCGGCTGCCAGCTGGCGGGCCAGAGAGACATTTGCGCCCGGGGCAGGCTAACGTGGCGATCGTGAAGGCATCCCCCGAGGCGCAGCTGCGGCTGCTCGAGCTTGCGGACCTGGACGCTGAGCTGGCACGGCTTGAGCACCGCCGGCGCGGCTTGCCCGAGCACGCCGAGCTCGCCGAGAAAGAGGAGCGCTACAAGGCGCTCAGCGACGAGCTCGCGGCCCTCGGGGCCAGGGAAGGGGATCTGCACCGCGAGCAGGCCAAGGCCGACGCGGACGTGGAGCAGGTCCGGAGCAGGATCGCCAGGGACCGGACCCGGCTGGATGCCGGCCAGGTCTCCTCCCCACGGGAGCTGGAGAACCTGCAGTCGGAAATCGAGTCACTGCTGCGGCGGCAGTCCGACCTGGAAGACGCCGAGCTCGACGTCATGGAGCGCCGCGAGGCCGTTCAGGCGCGGCTGAGCGAGGCGGCGGCCGAGCGCGGCGCCGTCGAGTCCGACGTGCAGGAGATCACCGCCAGGCGCGACGTGGCGCTGGCGGAACTGGCGGAGCAGTCTGGGAAGGCGGCGGACCGGCGTGCGGCGGTGGCCGCTGAGGAGCCCGCCGACCTGGTCGAGCTGTATGAGCGGCTGCGGGCGCAGCACGGTGGCGTCGGCGCTGCGGCGCTGCGGCGCGGACAGTGCCAGGGCTGTCACCTCTCGCTCAACACCGTCGACCTCAACGCCATCCGCGCGGCAGCGCCGGACGAGGTGGTGCGCTGCGAGGAGTGCCGGCGGATCCTGGTCCGGACCGATGAGTCCGGGCTCTGACTCGCCAGACTCGCCCGCGGAGAACTTGCAGGCGCAGGCAGACGGCCAGGAGCGGACTGCCGGCGGGGTGGCCGGCGCTGACGGCGCCGCGACCGGCTGGCGCCCGGCCGGAGGCAAGGGCACGACCACCCTGCTCCTCCGGCACGGCCAGACATCGATGTCGGTGCAGCGCCGGTTCGCCGGCCGCGGCGACATACCGCTGACCGGCCTCGGCCGGGAGCAGGCCGCCGCCGCGGCGGCGGCGCTCGTGGCCCGGCACGGCATTGACCTGGTGGTTACGTCCCCGCTGCAGAGGGCCAGGTGTACCGCGGAAGCCGTGGCGGACATGGCGGGCGCTCCGCTGGCAGTCGACGACGACCTCGTCGAGACCGACTTCGGCGACTGGGAGGGACTGACCTTCGCCGAGGTGTCACAGCGCTGGCCAGTGGAGATGGCGGCGTGGCTGGCAAGCGCCGACGCGGGTCCGTCCGGCGGTGAGAGCTTTGCCGCCGTGGCCAGGCGCGTCGATGCGGCACTCGACCGCCTCCTCGCCGTCCATCAGGGCCGTACGGTCGCGGTGGTGAGTCACGTGACGCCGATAAAGACAATCGTCTGCAAGGCCCTGCTCGCCCCTCCCGCTGCGCTGTTCCGGATGCACCTGGATGTTGCGTCGGTGTCGGAGGCCGCCTGGTTCGCCGACGGGACCGCCGTGCTGCGGTCGCTCAACGACACGGCGCATCTGCGTGGAGCCGAAAGCAGATCGGGAACGAAGCAGCGCCGGCGTGCGATGCCGTGACGAGCGGTCGTTTTCTGGGTGCTTGTGTTCATTGTTCTGCGCGAAGGTTGCGCTGCGTGTGTAAACCCACGTCGCATGTGGAATAGCAACTCTCGTCATTGATCAAGACGGGGGGAGATCAGTGTCTGTTCAGACCACGACCCGTGCGACTACCCGCCGGACAGCGGGGACCGCACGCAGCAGGTCGGTGAGCCGTAGCGCGTCAGGAGGCGCTGCGAGCCGTCCGGCGGCCAAGTCAGGCACCAGGACGAGCGCGTCGCGCAGCACCACCGCGCGACCTGCCCGGCGTACTTCGGGGACGGCGGCGAGCCGCAGCAGTGCGTCGCGGTCGACCCGCGGCACAACGTCGTCGCGCTCAAGCACGTCACGTTCGCGTACCACCGCCTCGCGGTCGGCCGCGTCGCGCTCGACGGCCTCTCGGCCGGCAGCGGCGTCTCGGTCGACCCGGACCACATCGCGCACTACTACATCGCGCAGCGGAACGTCGCCAGCTACGGCGGCGAGGACGGTATCGTCGGCGGCCACCAAGGTCACGTCGGCGGCGACCAAGATGAACGCCGCGGCAACCAAGGCAACGGCCTCCGCGCGGACCATGTCGAACGCCATGCGGGCGATCAACACGGCCACCAAGTCGATGTCGACGGCGG
>JASIGS010000653.1 GCA_030052355.1 Streptosporangiaceae bacterium
CTCCGCTCGCTCGTGCACGCCGACGAGGTCCCTGAGGCCGAGGCGGAGGCCCGGATGCGGGCGCTGCGCCGGGCACCAGCGCTGCTGCCCGAGATCCTCGACAGGCCCGCCGTGTCAGCGGGCCTGCTCAACCTGGTGTCGGCCGACGCCGGGCAGCGGTTCACGTTCATCTCGCCGTTCCTGGTCTTCGCGGCGGCGATCCACCGGATAGCCGCCGACCTGCGGGGGAGCGGCTACGTACCGGAACGGACCGCGCCAGGGCTGCGGGTGCCGGTCTTCGACGCGCCGCAGCTGGCTGCCTACCTGTCCGATCCGGCGCACCGGCTGTTCCTCGCCGAACTGCTCGCCTCCTTCGCACGGTCCTCGAGCGGTGTCATCCTCACCCGCACTCCGCAGGGCCTGCGCCGCCGCCGGTGGAGCGACCTCGACATCGGAAGGCTGGTCATGCTGCTCGAGGCGGTGCCCGACGCGGACCGTCCGCCGGTCTGGCGCCGGCTCGGGGACCTGGCGCTGTTCCTCATCGGGGTGTTCCCCGCATCTGTCGAACGAGTCATGACGGGCAGGCTCGAGCCGGTCAGGCTGGCGCGGCTCACCGGGCTCACCGCCCCGCCGGCGTTCGGGGGACCGGCCGAGCTGACCGAGTGGCTAGGCGCCGGCTGGTACCGGCTGGCCGCCAGGAAGACGGCTGCCGGTGCGGGAGCTGCCCCGGCGGCTGACGACGTCCAGGCCGCGCCAGCCTCTCCGGCCGCTCCGGAAGCGCAGGGCGTGGTCACCGTCGGTACAGTGCGGCCGGCCGGGGCCGCGTCCGCAGCGACGCTGCTGGACAACGCCGAGCACATCCACCAGGCCCGCCGCGTCCTCAACGCGGTGACCGACCGCTATCTGTTCCCGGTCAGCACGGACTGGTTCACCCCGCCGCGCTAGCGAGATATCCCTAGCTCTTGGCGCGCTTTCCGCCGCGGTCGGTGAGGCCGTCGATGAGCAGGCCAAGGCCGATGCCGGCCATCCAGACGTCCTTGGCCAGCGCGGTCCCCTGCTGGGTGGGGAATGGGCTGTTTTCCTTGTGCATGCCGGGGGTGTTGGCGTAGAGGCCGAGCAGCCCCCCGGAGAAAGCCGCGAGACCGGCGCCGACGACCGCGGGCGGGATGACAGGAAGCAGCAGCGCCGAGCCGAGGCCGATCTCGGCCGCGGCGAGCAGCCGGGCGAAGTCCGTAGGCTTCATGTTCTTCAGGAACGGATAGGTTCCCGCCGCCATGCCGTGCAGCCGGGCGGCGGTCTCCTCGTCGGCCGACAGCTTGCCGATGCCGGCATTGAGAATGAAGACGCCCGCGGCGATGCGGGGCGGGAAGTGCCGTGCTCTCACTGGGATTCGCATGTGTTCCTCCGTGCTGGCGCGGGTCGGACGTCGGATCCGTGCGCTGCTCTGCGGGCTGGCATGGGTTGATCTTCGGCTGGCCTGATCTGGCCCGAGGCGCGCGGTCACAGGGTTCTGTGGGCCACGCGACGCCCGCTGCCGCACCGCACGGAACCGACGTCCGTCGGTGCGGTCACGGGGTGCCGTGGGCCACGTTACGCCCGCTGCCGCAGCCCACCGAGCCGGCGTCCGCGGGCGTGAGCAGCGTGAGTCGGGCGGGCAGCAAACCTCGGGCCCAAGACTGGGCCGCGGCCTGCACGAGGCTGGGTCGGGCAGGCACCAACCCCAAGCCGAAGGCTAGGCCGCGGCATGCACGAGGCTGGCCGGAGCAAAGTGAGTCGGGCAGGCAGCAACCCCGAGCGCAGGGCTAGGCCGCGGCCTGCATGAGGCTGGTCGGGTTAGGCGGGGACTGGTTGCAGGTCGTAGGCCAGGTTGGGGCGCAGCCAGGACTCGGCTTCGTCCACCGTGACGCCCTTGCGCGCCGCGTAATCCTCGACCTGGTCCCGGCCGATCCGGCCGACGGCGAAGTAGCGGGCGGCCGGGTGGGCGAGCAGCAGCCCGTTGACGCTGGCGGCCGGCGTCATCGCGCACGACTCGGTCAGGCCGACGCCGATCCGCTCCGCGTCGAGCAGCGCGACGAGCTTGCGCTTCTCCGAGTGGTCCGGGCAGGCCGGGTAGCCGAACGCGGGCCGGATGCCGCGGAACCGCTCGGCGTGCAGGTCCTCGATCACCGGATCAGCGTCCGGCTCGAACCAGGCCCGGCGGGCCTGCAGATGGACGTGCTCGGCGCACGCCTCGGCGAGCCGGTCGGCGAGGGCTTTCACGCTGATCGCGCGGTAGTCGTCGCGCTGCTCCTCGTAGCGCTTCGCGAGTTCCTCCGCGCCGTGGATGGCCACCGCGAAGGCGCCGACGTGGTCACCGGAAGGTGCGACGTAGTCGGCCAGGCAGCGGTTCGGCCGGGTGTCGGTGCGCGCGACCTGCTGGCGGAGCATGGGGAAGCGGAGAGACGGAGCGTCGAGCACGATGTCATCGCCGTCGGAATGGGCCGGCCAGAAGCCGTACAGCCCGCTGGCCCGCAGCTGGTTTCCTTCGATGATCTCGTCGAGCAGGGCGTTCGCCTCGTCGAACAGCTCGCGTGCGGCGGGCTGCTCGAGGATGGCCGGGAACTTGCCCTTGAGCTCCCAGGCGAGGAAGTAGAACTGCCAGTCGATCAGCTCGCGCAGGGTGCGCAGGTCGGGCTCGACCAACCGGGTGCCGGTGAAGTCCGGCACCGGCAGGTCACCGAAGGCGACCCGCTCGGCGTTGGATCGCGCCTGCCCCAGCTGGAGCAGCGCCCGCTGCTGCTTGCTGGCGTGCTCGTGCCGCAGCCGTTCCTGTTCCTCGCGGTTGGCGTCGGCGAAGTCGGCCACCCGTCGCTGGTCGAACAGTTGCGATACGACGCCGACCACCCGGGATGCATCCAGCACGTGCACCGTCGGCTGATCGTAAGCGGGCGCGATGCGCACCGCCGTGTGCTGGCGGGAGGTTGTCGCGCCGCCGATCAGCAGCGGCAGCTGCATCCCCCTGCGCTGCATCTCCTCGGCGACCCCGACCATCTGGTCCAGCGACGGCGTGATCAGCCCGGACAGGCCGACGGCGCTGGCACCCTCGGCGATCGCGGTGTCCAGGATCGTGGCGGCCGGGACCATCACGCCGAGATCGATGACCTCGTAGTTGTTACAGCCGAGCACCACGCCGACGATGTTCTTGCCGATGTCGTGCACGTCCCCCTTGACGGTCGCGAGCACGATCTTGCCCTGGGAACGTGCTGATCGAGCCGGCTGTGCCCGCTCGTTCCCCTCATGATCGTGTTGCTGCCTGGCCGCCTGCTCCTTCTCGGCCTCCATAAAAGGCTCGAGGTAGGCCACCGACCGCTTCATCGCGCGCGCGCTCTTGACCACCTGCGGCAGGAACATCTTGCCGGAGCCGAACAGGTCGCCGACGATCTTCATGCCGTCCATCAGCGGGCCCTCGATGACATCGAGCGGGCGCGCGGCCGCCTGGCGGGCCTCCTCGGTGTCGGCCTCGATGAAGTCGACGATGCCGTGCACGAGCGCGTGCGCCAGCCGCTTCTCCACCGGGGCGTCGCGCCAGGACAGGTCGGCCTCGCGCTTGCTGGCCGTGCCCTTCACCGTCTCCGCGAACGCGACAAGCCGGTCGGTGGCGTCCGCGCGCCGGTTGAAGATCACGTCCTCGATCAGCTCGAGCAGCTCAGGGGCGATGTCCTGGTAGACGACGAGCTGGCCGGCGTTGACGATGCCCATGTCCAGGCCGGCCCGGATGGCGTGGTACAGGAACGCCGAGTGCATGGCCTCGCGGACGGCGTCGTTCCCCCGGAACGAGAAGGACAGGTTCGAGATGCCGCCGCTCGTCCGCGCGCCCGGGCAGCGCCGCTTGATCAGCGGCAGCGCCTCGAT
>JASIGS010000654.1 GCA_030052355.1 Streptosporangiaceae bacterium
GGTGAGACCAGGCGACGTCCCGCAGGAATTCGTTTAATGCATGCCAAGCCTCATCGGCGGCAGGATGACTCGTCGTCGCATCCTTAATGCGATTGGCGACAGCCGCTGCCGAGGGCGAGCAGCGCCACGCAGAGCCAGGGCGGGGCGAAGAACGAGCTCACGACGTCCGAGTGCTGGAGCCGGGGCGACCGTGTTGACCGTGGCCAGCAGGCCAATGCATGTCAGACCCCTGGCCTATCCCGGCGAGCACGTGGCCGGTCGACTGCAGCGGGAGCGATGCGATGGCAGCCGCGCCAGTGATCGCGATCAGGCCACCGGGCGCCCGCGACTCACATCAACGATGCGAGGCAGACTCATCCTGCGGCAGGTGAGGCTTTGTGCACATCCGGATGACGACTCGCACTCAGGTCCAAGATTCCCAACTTCGCCAGGAGAGGAACCCGCCGATGACCGACGTACAAGACGTAGCTGCACTAACCCAGGAGCAGTCCGACGAGGCGCTGCAGGGCTTCGTCGATGGGTTCGCGTCGCCGCCCCGATCGCCTGTCCTGCACTGGCCGTCCGAGCACGGCCTTGAGTACGAGGACATCACGTTCCCTGCGCGTGACGGTCTTCCGGTGGAGGGCTGGTTTATCCCGGCGCCCGGATCGAGCAAGCTGATCATCGCCAACCACCCGCTGGGATTCAGCCGCTCGGGCATCCCCACCCATCTTCAGCCCTGGCATGCAGCCTGGGCGCCGAGCGGCAACGGGTTCGAAGTGGACCTGGTACCCGATTACAAGATCCTGCACGACGCCGGGTACAACGTCCTCGCCTATGACCTGCGCAACCACGGCCTCACCGGCGCCGCCAACGGCGGAGTGGTCTTGCACGGCTTCAGCGAGAACCGTGATGTCGTCGGCTCGCTGGACTATGTGCGCGCGCGCTTCGGGGCCCGCGACATGGCGATCGGGCTGTTCAGCCGGTGCATGGGCGCGGTCTCGACGTTCGCCGCTATGACCCGCTTCCCCGCGGCGTTCGACGGCGTGCGCTGCCTGGTCGCACCCCAGCCGGTCACCCCCCGCTACATAGCCCAGCGCCGCCTAGCCGTCCTGGGCATGCCCGACCGCCTCGACGACTTCAACACCCTGCTGCGGTTGCGCACCAGCGTCGGGCTCGAGCTGCGGGTCCCGCAGGAGTGGGCCAAGAACGTCCACGTGCCGACCTTCCTGTACCAGGTCCGCGGCGACATCCTCACCGACCCCAGCGACGTCCAGGCGATGTACGACAACATCCCCATCGCCGACAAGAAGCTGCAGTGGATCGAGGGCACCACCGCCCGGTGGGACGGGTACCTGGAGTTCCAGCGGCGCCCGCAGCCCATGCTCGACTGGTTCGCGCAGTACATCTAGCCCATACCGCTGCGACAAAGCCATCCAAACTGGTCACCGCATCGAGACACAAAGCACGAGACAAGACCCGATCATTCCTACGCCGGACCTCCGACGCGATGCCCTAATCGATCAAGCGCACGCTGGCGGCAGTCCGGGACTCAGGCACGTGACCGCCACGGACTGGCGCCAACACACGGCACTGCCGAAAGTCGGATGTTCGCGGGTGGTCACTTGCACGAGGATGAGTGCCATGCATTCGCCGCACGCGGAAGATGAAGCATAAGTCCCCAACCATCTGTAGAAACGCAGGACCCGATGCAACTCCATATTTTCTCCCGCAGGCAGCTGGCAGGCGCGGCCGCGCTCACCTGCACAGCGTTTCTGACGCCCGCCGCCGCCCTGGCCTCGCCCGGGCCCGCTCACGCAGCTGGCGCTGGCGCCGACGCTCGCCGAGTCACCGCCTATGTCCTCAACGAAGGCTTCGGTACGGTGACCCCGATCAACACCGTCACCAACAAGCCCGGCAAGGCCATCGGGCTGCCGGTCAGTGGTCCTATCGGAGGGCCCAAGGACGAAGCCATCGCCATCGTGATCACGCCAAATGGGAAGACCGCCTACGTCCTCAACGCGGGCGCAAGCGTCACCTCGGTGACGCCGATCAACACCGCCACCAATAAGGCCGGCCCGTCGATCGGGCTCGAGAACATACCCATGGCCATGGCGATCACCCCGAACGGCAAGACTGTCTACGTCTCCGAAGGCTCAGGCACCTTCGCTCAGGTGGTCCCGATCAGCACGGCCACCGACAGAGCCGGCAAGCCGATCGACGTCGGCGATGAACCCGGCGCCATAGCGATCACTCCGAACGGCAAGACCGCCTACGTCCTGAACCTCGGCTACGTGACCCCGATCAACACGGCCACCGACAAGGCCGGCATGCCGATCGACGTCGGGTGTGTTGGCCTCAACATCGCCATCACCCCTAACGGCAAGACCGCCTACGTCACCTGCTACGGAGACGTGGTGCCCATCACCACGGCGACCAACACCGCAGGCCCGGCCATCAAGGCCGGCGACTATCCGTGGCCTATCGCGATCACCCCGAACGGGAAGACCGCCTACGTCGGCGACGCTAACGCCCCGACGGTCGTCCCGATCAGCACCGCCACCAACACCCCCGGCAAGGCCATCAAGGCCCTGGTGACGATTGGATCCAATACCATCGCGATCACGCCCAACGGGAAGACCGTCTACGTCGTCGGCGGCGACAGCGTCACCCCGATCAGCACCGCGACCAACAAGCCCGGCAAGGCCATCAAGGTAGGGAAGGACCCCGCTTACATCGCGATCACGCCCAACGGGAAGACTGTCTACGTCGCCAACAGCGGTGCGGATACGGTGACCCCGATCAGCACGGCCACCAACAAGGCCGGTAAGGCCATCAAAGTCGGAACCGGCCCCGCTGCCATCGCTATCACTCCATGACGACAGGGCCGGCAAAGGCCACGCGAACCGCGCCCTCGCAGACGGCATCCGCTGCGCACGCCACACACTCACCTGCCGCCGATAGCAACTCCCCTGGCCAGACGGCTAGCGCGCGGTGGGCGTAGCTGCACTACGGGACGCCGGGCCCGTCGCAAGGTGAAACGCGGCGTCAGGCCCGGATCAGGCGCCGCCCGGCGGGTGGGCTCCTTCCGGGTGGCATGGCAAGGAGCACGCAGGGCGTTGTGCCTGCGGCTCTTGCCTGACCATTCAGGCGGCAGCCCCAGATTGCGAAGTACAAGCTGTCGTTCCATAAGGGCGAGCATGTACATTTGGCTTTGCAATCAGCAGCGGAACCGCTACCTGCTAACGGCCGATTTGGTCCGGACGCCAAAGCCGGTCAGCCGGAAAGGGAAGGCATGGACCAGGAGCACCTCTTGCTTGTCATTAATGAAACCGAACCAGCAGAATATATCAATCGAAGTCTCCGTGCGGAACTGGCTGCGGACGTCCAACTATACAGTCGGCGCGGAATTGACGGTTCGGTTGCGGAGTGGACAGTGCTGGTGCTCACTTCAACCCAGGGCGTAGTTGCCATCTTGAATTGGATCCTAAAATGGCGGGACCGCACGAGCGTAAAGAAGATAAGATACGGTAAGTTTGAAATCGAGAACCCGACGGATGAAGACGTCGCGGCATTCCGCCGCCGACTGAACAAAAGTGATGATTAGCGAGGCAGGACAGGAGGACTCCCGAGCGCGTGATCTG
>JASIGS010000655.1 GCA_030052355.1 Streptosporangiaceae bacterium
ATGGCAGGCAGGATCGCCGTGACAGCTGTCAGATCGGCTCCGCTCACGTTGAGCTTGACCAGGACGTTCCCCCGGGCGCGGATCGCCCCGCGCAGCAGCAGCGCGACGTCTTCCATCGCCTCGCGGCGTGCCGGGTCGACGTACGCGGCGTGGTTGGCGATCAGCTCGGTGTAGCTGGTCAGCAGCGTGTCCAGGATCCGCAGTCCGTTGCGCTGGAGCGACGCCCCCGTTTCCGTGAGGTCGACGATCGCGTCGACGATGTCCGGCACCTTGGCCTCGGTAGCGCCGTATGACGGGATCACGACCGCCTTGACCCCGCGCTCCTCAAGGAACCTGCGGGTCAGCGCCGGGAACTCCGTGGAAATGCGCACGCCGTCCGGCAGGTCGGCGACACTCTGCCACGAAACGGCGGCTGGCACCGCCAGTACCACGCGCACCGGGTCCGAGGTCGCCTTGGAGTACTGCAGCTCGCCGAGCGACGCGACGTCGGCGCCGGTCTCGGTGATCCAGTCGCGGCCGGTGATGCCGAAGTCGAACAGCCCCTGCTCGACGTATGACGGAATCTCCTGCGGCCGCAGGAACCGCACCCGCTCGATCCGCGGGTCGTCGATCACCGCGTGGTAGTCCCGGTCGGAGGAACGCCGCACTGTCAGGTCAGCCGCATCGAACAGCTCAAGCGTGGCTCGCTCGAGTGAGCCCTTCGGTATCACCAGCGAAAGCAAGTCAGCTGCCCCTCACGCGCGCCCCGGTGCCTCACCGGACTGACGACGACTCTACCGTGGTGGCCCATAGCGGCCTCCGGCCGCCGCGGGGGTCTGGTCGATGAAGGGCGGGGCGTAACGACGTGTCGTGGCCAGGCAATCCAGCGACGAGTGCAGCCGACCTGCTCATCCGCATGGAGCGGAACTTCGCCGAACACGCGTCCCACCTGCAGCGCATGACGACCGGGATGGCCGTCTCGCGGGCCAGCGACCTCACGGTCGCTGACAGCGGCATCGACGACGACACGTTCAACATGGTGGCCGACGCCCAGTTCACGCTGGAAAACGCGGCAGCCCGGATCGCGCAGACCGTCGCACAGGTAGCCCGCACGGGGAGACGGTTCTGCTGGTGGGTCGGTCCGGCATCGACCCCGCGCAACCTGCCTGCCCTGCTGACCAAGGCGGGCCTGCCGGAAGCAGAGCACGTGCCGGCCATGCGCGCGGATCTGGCCAGGTTGCCAGCGCTTCGCCCGCCGGACGGGCTGCAGATTCGCGTCGCGCGGACGGCAACCGAGCTGACGGACTTCGCCTGGGTGCTGTGTACGAACTGGGAGCCGCCGTCGGCGACGGTCCGCTCCTTCTACGCAAGGACCGCCGCCCCCGCGCTGGCCGATGTCTCTCCTGCCCGCTTCCTCGTCGGCTACCACCAGGGCATGCCGGTCTGCTCGGCCGAGGTGGTGCTGCACGCAGGCGTCGCCGGGCTGTACAGCATCTCGACGCTTGCCATCCGGCGCGGGCGCGGCTACGGAACGGCCGTCACGGCCGCCGCGCTGGATCTCGCACGCGCCAGTGGTTACCGCGTCGCGGTCCTGCAGGCTTCCGAGCTCGGCCTGCCGATCTACCGGCGGCTCGGATTCGAGGTCTGCGGGGTGTTCACCGAGCACCCGGTCCCGGCCGATCCGGGACCACCACTACGATCGCGGGCATGGACCCGTTAGCCGGGCTGCTCGAAGACGCGTGGCAGCTGTACCGCAGGCACGCAGCCCATCTGCTTGGCGTCGCGTTCGCTGTCTACATTGTCGTGGCGATCGTGGCGGGCCTGCTGGCCTTCGCGCTCGGCGGCTTCGGCAGGCTGTTAGCCGAGGTGGTGCAGACCTGCGCGGCCTTCCTGCTCGAGGCTGCGCTGGTCAAGGCGGTACAAGAGGTGCGGGACGGCAGGACGAGGCTGTCCGTGGCCAAGACGATCCGGTCGGTTGTGCCAGATATCTGGTCCGTCGCCGTCGCCTCCGTCGTGGCGGGGATCGCGATCTGGATCGGCTTACTGATCGTGATCGTGCCCGGCCTTTACCTGCTCACGATCTGGGCCGTGGTCATGCCGGTGCTGGTGATCGAGCGCCGCGGTGTCGTCGCCGCGTTCGCGCGCAGCCAGCGACTCGTGCGGGGGCACGGCTGGCAGGTGTTCGGTACGTTGGTGCTGCTGTTCCTCGTCCTGATCCTGGTCGGCGTCGTGTTCGGGACGTTCTTCGTCATGGTGCCCGACGCGGTCCGCGGTGGCCTCGGCAGCATCGTCACGGGCACGCTCGTCGCGCCGTACATCGCGGTAGTGGTGACGCTGTTGTACTACCGGCTGGCCGGTGACACCGGCGCCAGCCGCTAGCGCAGCTCGTCCTTGGCCGCCGCGGCGGCGGCGGACCCGGCTAGCCCTCCTGGACCGACCGGCAGCCTGCGCTGCGACGCGCTGGCCGACAGCCGGCCGGCCATCTTGCCGACTTCGGCAGCCCCGCGTGCCGCGATGACCGCGGGCAGCGCCCCGCGAGGCAGCCACTGGACGACGCGGATCCAGGGCTGGGCGTATATGGAAGGGGAACGATGGGCTATCCCCCGCAGTAGTCGCTCCACCGCCGGTTCAAGTGGTGCTGTTTTGTTCGCCGGCCAGGGCAACCGCGCCCGGAACTCGGCCATCGTGTCGTCGGCGTCCGCCCCGCGGACCATGTCGGTGTCGGTCCACGACAGGTACGCGACGCCGACCCCGATGCCCTTGTAGGCGACCTCGGCCCGCAGCACGTGCGCGAACGCCTCTACTCCCGACTTGCTGGCGCAATAGGCGGCCATCAGCGGGGCTGGAGCCATCGCGGCGAGCGAGGCTATCTGCAGGAAGTAGCCGCCGGAGGTGGCGAGTGCTGGCAGGAAGGCCCGGGCGGTGGCGGCCGAGCCGAGCAGGTTCACCTGGATGACGCGATCGAACTCGGCCGGGTCCGCGTCGGCGAACGGGCCGCCGATCGCGATCCCGGCGTTCGCGACCACGATGTCGACGGCACCGAAGTCCTTTCCGATCTCGGCGGCAACCTCGCGCATGCGGTCACCG
>JASIGS010000656.1 GCA_030052355.1 Streptosporangiaceae bacterium
CCTGCGCCGGGCCGCGCCGGCCGATCACGTGCACCTCGCGGACCTTGCTGGCCATCAGGGCGTCCAGCACCGGCTGGGAGATGTCGGTCTCGCGCAGCTCCTCCGGGTTGCGGGCCAGGATCCGGGCGACGTCGACTGCGACGTTCCCCACGCCGATGACGGCCACGGACTCGACGTCGAGAGTGAACGCCCCCGGATCTACGTCGGGGTGGCCGCAGTACCAGTTGACGAAGTCGGTAGCCGCGACGCTGCCGGGCAGGTCCTCGCCGGGGATGCCCATCTTCCTGTCGCGCATGGCTCCGGTGGCGTACACCACCGCGTCGTAGGCGGCCAGCAGGTCCTCTCGGGTCACGTCCTCGCCCAGGTGGACGCCGCCGACGAAGTTCACGCCGTCGTGCTCGAGCACCTTGCGCAGGTACTCGGCGATCGACTTGATCGACTTGTGGTCCGGGGCCACGCCATAGCGCACCAGGCCGTACGGGGTAGGCAGCCGGTCCAGCACGTCGACCTGGATCGGGCGCGGCGGCTCCAGCGCCGCCGCCTGCTTGATCAGCGCCTCCGCGGTGTAGAGCCCGGCCGGTCCACTGCCCACGACGGCTACCTGAAGCGTCTCCATGCACTCGATTCTGCCCTGAGGTGACCACTGCCCGTACGCCGCTCGCGCTCACTGGGCCGCCTCATCGTCCGCCTTACCATCCTAAAACGGTCGAATACCGGTAAAAACTCGTCACGGAACCGGGAACGGGCAGGCCGGTCCCCCGTGGGTCCGGCCTGGCTTGCCGTCCCGCTCACTCGCTCGGCGTCCGGGGCCAGGGCCCGGTACCGCACCGGCTGACCGCAGGCAGCGGGGCTTGGGCGGGGGTATCGCGGTGACAGGACAAGGAATGGCCGGGCCAATTTTCAGCAAAGGAACCGGCTGCCGGGCCATTTCCCGAGGCCTACGGGGAATGCGTCCTGACGGGTTTCGCATCCAGGTGCAACTTCGTCGTGCCCCTGGACGTCACGATGTCGTGCTCGGGGGAGCGACATGAGTCTGGGGGCCTCGGCCCGTCGCGCGCTCGCGGTCTCCGCCGGGAAGGCGGCCAGGACCGGAGTGCGCCGTCTCGGCAAGGGGAACGGCACCGCCTTGCCCGGCCTGGTAACGCTGGCAGTGGATCCTGGCACGCTAGCCGGCCTGGCCGCCGAGATACCGCGTGGCACGGTCCTGGTCACCGGGTCGAACGGGAAGGGCACGACGTGCCGGATGCTGGCACGGGTCATGCGCGCGGCCGGCCTGCACCCGGTGCTCAACCCGGAGGGGGCCAACCAGCGGAACGGCGTCACCACCGCGCTCGTTGCGCACGCCCGGGCGACCGGGCACCTGCGGGCCGGCGCAGAGGCCGTTGGCCTGTTCGAGGTCGACGAGGGGTCGCTCCCCCAGATCCTGCGGGAGGTCAGCAGCCCGGCTGCGCTGGTGGTCACCAACGTGTTCCGTGACCAGCTTGACCGGTACTTCGAGCCGGCCTACGTGACCGCGCTGATGGACAGGACCGTCCGGCAACTGCCCCCCGACACGGCGCTGGTGCTGAACGCCGACGACCCCAGGGTGGCGGGCCTCGCCTCAGAGCTGCCCAACCCGCGGTTGTACTTCGGCCTCGAAGACCCGCAGGCCGGCCGCGTCGGGGCTGACCCCACGTCGGACTCCCCGCGCTGCCCGCGCTGCGAAGGCGAGCTGACCTACAGCCGCGTCTACTACGCACACCTCGGCCACTGGGCGTGCTCGGACTGCGGCCTCACCCGGCCGCAGCCGCACGTCAGCGCCAGCAAGGTCGAGCTGGCCGGGCCGAATGGCAGCCGGCTGCGGGTCGGTGCGGGCGCCGCGCAGGCACCGCTGGCGATATCGCTGCCTGGCCTGTACAACGCCTACAACGCGGTCGCGGCCGTGGCCGCGGCCAGCTGCTACCAGCTGCCGGAGTGGTCGTTCCAGGCGCTAGAGCAGGTCACCGCCGCCTCACTGCGGATGGAACGGGTGCAGGTGCCCGGGCACGACGTGTACCTCGCGCTGGCCAAGAACGCCAACGGCTACACCGAGGTGCTGCGCGCCGTGCTGTCCGACCGCGAGCCAAAGCGGATGCTGCTCGGCCTCAACGACTTTCCCGGCAAGCAGCCGGACACATCCTGGATCTGGGACGTCGACTTCGACTCGCTGACCGGCCTGGTCCCGGCGCCGGTGGTGTCCGGCAACCGCGCCGCCGACCTGGCGGTCCGGCTGAAATACGCGGGATGGCTCGGCAGCGGGCCGGACGGGGGCGTCGCCATCCAGCCCGATCCGGTGCTGGCCTTCCAGGAGGCGCTGGCGAGCACCCCGGCGGGCCAGCCGATCTGGGTGGTCTCGACCCAGGTGGTACTGCGGCACGTGCGGAGCTGGCTGCGGCAGCAGGGCTATGTCAGGGAACTGTGGCAAGAGCAGAGCGGAGCCGCGCAATGGCAGGCATGAAGATCACGCTCGGCTACCTTTACCCGGACATCATGGGTACCTACGGAGACCGCGGGAACGTCGAGACGGTACGGCGGCGCTGCGACTGGCGCGGCATCGAGGCCGAGGTCACGGAGCTCAGGCTCGGCGACCGGCTCGACCCGGCGGCGACCGATCTCATCATGATCGGCGGCGGAGGCGAGTCTCAGCAGCGCCTGGTCGCGCCGGATCTGCTCAAGGTCAAGGCCGCTGCCATTCGGGAGGCGGTCGCCATGGGTGCCGGTGCGCTGGCGGTCGGCTGCGGCTACGAGCTGTTCGGCCGGTTCTGCCAGCCCGAGCAGGGCGTCGAGCTCCCCGGAGTTCAGCTTTTCGACGCGTGGACGCTCCGCCGGACCGCGGTACTCAGCGGCAGCTACGGCACGATCACGGAGGCGCGGGCAGACCGCGCTATCGGCGAGCTCGTGGTGCGCTGGGGCGACACGCTGCTCGTCGGCTTCGAGAACCACGGCGGCGGTACCTACCTGGGACCGACCGCCCAGCCGCTGGGCCTGGTGCTGGCCGGGCACGGCAACAACGGCGACGGCACCGAGGGCGTGCTGCTCGGCGGTGCTGTGGGCACCCACCTGCGCGGGCCGTGCCTGCCGCGGAACCCGGCGCTGGCCGACTACCTCATCTGCGCTGCTGTCAGCCGGCGCTACGGTCCGGCCGAGCTCGCGCCGCTTCCCGACGAGCTGGAGCAAGCCGCCCACGACGTGGCGCTGCAGCGCGCCTGCGGCCCCGCGCGTGACCACGGGCGGACCGCGATCGGACTGGCTCGTGCGGTCATGCTCGCGGCGGCGCGACGCCGCGCCGGACGGCGCGCGGACGCGCAA
>JASIGS010000009.1 GCA_030052355.1 Streptosporangiaceae bacterium
CGTGCGGGGCAAGCGCAGGCAGCAACGGCACGCAGGCGGCGATCATCGCGGACTGCAACGACCTGACGGGTCCCGGCTACACCGTCGGCAAGACCGATGTACTGGGCAACGGGCTCGTCGGTTCGTTCAGCACCGACGCCAGCCTCGACTCAGCGGCCGCGAGCCAGCAGGGGCTTCCCGGCTCGCCCGCTATCGCCCTGGGCGAGAACCCGCTGACGCCGATCGAGCAGGCCACGACCTTCGCGACTCTTGATGATGGCGGCGTGTACCACTCCGCGCACGTCATCTCGAAACTGCTGCAAGGCTCGACGCTCATCCCGTCGCCGGTGAGGCACTGGAGGGTGCTGAACGCGCCGGAAGCTGCCGACATCGACTGGGCGCTGTCATTCGACAACAACATGAGCGGCGGCACGGCGGACGTGAACGTGCCGTTCCGGCGTGGCGACGTGATCGGCAAGACGGGGACGCTGGGCTCGGGCGAGAACGCGTCTGAGGCGTGGTTCAACGGGGCCACCCCGGACCAGTACGCCCTGTCCATCGCCTTGTTCACGAACAACCCGGGGACCGAGAACCTCGACAACCTGCCGGAAATCGGGGGGACGCCGGGTTCGCAGGGCGGCGGCTGGCCAGCCACGATCTGGAACTACTTCATGTCGACCTACATGAACAACATGCCGTACAACGCGCTGGCCGCGCCGACCAACACCCAGGCCAGCGGGGCACCGTTCCAGACCTGGATCCGGGCCAAGGTCAAGGCGCCGAAGAAGCAGAGGTGCTTCGGCCTCGGGAACAACTTCAAGCTTTGCATCAACTGCCACGGGGCGAAGTGCACCACCTCGCCGAACCCGAACCCGACCTGCCCGCCCCTGAACCCGAACTGCGCTGGCGCGACCACGGCCACGGCGACAACCACGCCGGCACCCACGCCGAGCGCGCAGACGAGTTCACCCGCCCCGACGACGAGCACCTCACCGGCCGCTACAACCGCGGCTGAGGAACCCGCGGAGGAGACGTCGAAGGTGGCGATCCGCAGCGGCTAGCGGCCAGGCGCTAGAAGTGCTGGAGCAGCCAGTCGTGGATCTCACCGATCCGGCCGACCAGGGTTAGATGGCCGTCACGGTCGCTGATCTCGGCCTCGGCACCGGGTACGTTGGCGGCCAGCCACTCACCGTGCTGGACCGGAACCATCCGATCCTGACGGCCGTGCCAGATCTTGACCGGCACCCGGATGTCGTGGAGATCGAATCCCCAGTCGGTCACGTGCGCCGCTCCGTCATCCCACCAGCCCTGATCGCCCGCGCTCAGGCCGTCCTTTTCGCTGTCGGAGAGCCACCGGGCGAGCTTCCCGGTCATGGCCTCAGCGTCGACGGGTGACAGTACGGTCTTCATGATCTCGGCAAGCTGCTCAGGCGTCGCCGCCCGAGCCTCTTCCCAGGCCTCGCGGTGCCTGCGGCGGGACTCTTCCGGGTCGGAGAAGAACAACTTGATGTCCTCGGAGTTGAGTTCGCCCATCCCGGCGAAGTAGTCGAAGCCCTCGACACCGTAAGGCGCCAGCGACGCGACGAGGCCGACGGCCACTGCCACGTCGGGCAGCAAGGCCGCGCACGCCAGGGCGTACGGGCCGCCCCCGGAGATGCCCCAGATGCCAAGCCGGTCGTGCCCGAGCGCCTCGGCGATAGCGCGGACATCCGCTGCTCCGGCCGCCACGGTGTGACCTGGATTGACGGTCGAGCCGCCGTAGCCGGGGCGGTCATAGCTGATCAGCCGGATGCCCTTCCGCACGGCGTCGGCGATCCAGTCGCCGTACAGGTGCCGTGAGTTCGGGCTGCCGGCGTGGACGAGGACCGGCTTTCCATCAGGATCACCGGCCAGCTCCACGCAAAGCTGACGCCCACTGCCGACCGATATGGTCCTGGTCTCGACCCCGCTGGACATCGACCGCCCCTTCTCGCCCGCGTCAAGTTCGGATCCTGACGTGGCCAGCGCCGTGAGTGTCGCTGGTCCTGACAGGCGATTGTCGGCTGCCGGCGCCCGGCGCGGCCAGCGGTTTTCCCGCCCTCGCGCGCAGCGCGTGGCCTGACCGACCGCGCAGCGGCGCGCGGTCAGGCGAGCTGGGCGCGGAGCCAGCGGATGTCGGCACCCGGGTCCGGGGTCTCGCAGATCGCGGTGGCGCCCGCCGCCCTGACCACGTCGACGAGCAAGGCTGGATCGATCGTGCCGGTCGGCAAGTCGGCGTGCCGGTCGCGCCCAGAGCCGAACCCGTCGCGCGAGTTGTTGCTGTGCACCAGGTCGATCCGGCCGGTGATGGCCTTGACCCGGTCAACGACCGTAGCCAGGTCTTCGCCGGACGAGAAGGCGTGGCAGGTGTCCAGGCAGAAGCCGATCTCGCCGCCGCTGTCTCCGGCGTCGGCGATCGCCTCCCACAACCTCGCGACCCCGTCAAGGCCGCGCGCCATGGCGCCGTCGCCGCCTGCGGTGTTCTCGATGAGCATCGGGAGCGGCCTGCCGATGCGCTCGATGGCCTTGCGCCAGCTGTCGTAGCCCTCCTGAGCATCGACCCCCGCGGTCACGTGGCCGCCGTGCACGATCAGGCCCCTGGCGCCAACCGCCGCTGCGGCGTTCAGCTGCTGCTCGAGCAGCTTGCGGCTCGGTATGCGGATCCGGTTGTTCGGCGATGCCACGTTGATGACGTACGGGGCGTGCACGTAGCCATCGATGCCGGCCTGCCGGAAGGCGGCCCTGACCTGCTCTGGCTCGCCGGGGAAGACCGGTGCCTTCCAGCCCTGCGGATCGCCGAGAAAGAACTGGACCGCATCCGCGCCCAGCTGCTGCGCCTGGACTAGCGGGTCGCCCTCGTGCAGGTGCGCGCCGATCTTGGTCATCTGCCGAGCGTACCGGGAGATGCCGCCCGAACTCCTGCGCGGCTAGGCGAACCCGCCGTGCGCGATGCCGAGGGCCATGCCTACGAAGCCCGCGACGACACCCGTCATGATGATGATCCGCTGCTCCCTGGTCGCCGAGAACATCTGAGCCAGCAGCCCGCCCGCGAAGCCGAGGATGCCGAGGATGGTGGCGGCCAGGTGGAGGTCATGCCGGGTCAGTCCGAGGACGAAGGCGACGACGCCGGCGACGAGGGTGAACACGGCCATCGCGTTCAGGACCGGGTGCCGCTGGCCGTCGCTGTTCAGCGTGAGCCGGGGCGGACGATCCTGGGCCGGTGCGCTGGCGCCGTCGGGTATCACTGCTACCCCCAGATACAGGTGAGTGTGACTTACGGGACCGCTGCCATCCAGTGTGTTCCCGTCGGCTGCGGAATGGAACCATCTTGGCCGAATGGCGGGGTTCCCCGGCGATCGCCTCGCCGGTGTCGTTCCGCCTGCTTCGGAACAGCAACCAGCAGCTCCATTGCTGATCCGCCGGCGGGTTCGCGCAGGTGGCGGTGACTGTCGGACCGGGCTGGTAAGCTGGCGCAGCCGCGCAGGCGACCGGGTTGCCGGTCGAGCGCGGCCCCTCCTGTCACGGAAGGACCGTGACCGCCTGAGTCCAGAGGAGGCAGCTACATATCATGCGCCGATACGAGATGATGATCATCCTCGATCCCTCGCTTGAGGAGCGCACCGTTCAGCCGTCGCTCGACCAGTTCCTTAAGGTGGTCTCCTCGTCAGGGGGGACTGTGGAGAAGGTCGACGTCTGGGGCCGGCGGCGGCTGGCCTACGAGATTGATCACAAGGCCGAGGGCATCTACACGGTCGTAGACCTGGTGGCAGAGCCGGACGCCGTGAAGGAGCTCGACCGCCAGCTCAGCCTCAACGAGGCGGTCATGCGGACGAAGATCATCCGGCCCGACCAGACCTGAGCGCGTTCCACGGGCCTCCAGGGCCCGCACCGCGCGGTCACGGGCCGGCTAGCCCGAGCCGAACCCAACCCGGAGTTACCGGAGTACCAGATGGCAGCAGGCGACACCAACATCACGATCATCGGCAACCTCGTCGGCGATCCTGAGCTTCGCTACACCCCGACCGGCCAGGCGGTGGCCACCTTCCGCGTTGCGTCGACGCCCAGGTTCATGGACCGGGCGACGAACGAGTGGAAGGACGGCGAGTCGCTGTTCCTGTCGTGCAACGTGTGGCGGCAGGCCGCGGAGAACGTCGCGGAGAGCCTCCAGCGCGGGATGCGCGTCATCGTGTCGGGGCGGCTGAAGCAGCGGTCCTACGAGACGCGGGAGGGCGAGAAGCGCACCGTGTACGAGGTCGAGGTCGACGATGTCGGCCCGTCGCTGCGCAACGCCTCGGCGAAGGTCGTCAAGTCCACCAGGTCCGGGGCTGGCAGCGGCTTCGGCGGCTCGTCTGG
>JASIGS010000657.1 GCA_030052355.1 Streptosporangiaceae bacterium
CTATGCAAGAAACTCGGGCCACTTCTGCTGGCCTGGATCTGCACCTCGAGCTTGCGGGGTCCCGCCCGAGGGCAGCGCTCGAGGCGGCCCTGCGTGAAGCCGTGCGCAGCGGCCGGCTTGCGGCGGGCACCGCGCTGCCCTCGTCCAGGGCACTTGCGCGGGACCTTGGCGTCGCCCGGAACACGGTCGTAGACGCCTACGGCCAGCTCGTCGCGGAAGGCTGGCTCGCATCCCGGCACGGGTCCGGCACCTTCGTGGCGGAACGCCCGCGGCTGGTTCCGACTGCCCGTCGCGCGGCGCGGCAGCCGGCCGCCGGAGTCCGCTACGACCTGCGGCCCGGCAGCCCGGACCTGTCGGCGTTCCCGCGCACAGCATGGCTGGCCGCATCACGCCGCGCTCTCGCCGCCGCGCCGCCGCGCGCCCTCGGCTACGCCGACGCGCGCGGCCTTGAAATTCTCCGAGTTGCGCTCGCCGGATACCTGGCGCGTGCCCGCGGTGTGCTGGCTTCGCCGGACCGCATCGTCGTCTGCCAGGGCTTTGCCGAGGGCCTGCAGTTGCTGTGCGAGGTGCTGCTGGCCGGGGGAGTGAGCACGCTTGGCGTCGAAGCGTACGGGCTTCCCGGTCACCGCCAGATCGCGACCGCTACCGGCATGCGGCTGGCTCCGCTTGCCGTAGACGGTGACGGCGCGGTGCTGCCGCGGCCAGCCACCGGCTCGACGGACGGTGCCGCCCCGCCTCCCGCCGGGGCCGTCCTGCTGACGCCGGCCCACCAGTTCCCGCTGGGGATGGCGCTGGCGCCACACCGTCGGCGGCAGGCCGTCGACTGGGCGGCCAGGACCGGCGCGCTGGTGATCGAGGACGACTACGACGGCGAGTTCCGGTACGACCGGCAGGCGGTCGGCGCGCTGCAAGCGCTCGGACCCGAGCATGTCGTCTATGCCGGGACGGCGAGCAAGAGCCTGGCGCCGGGACTTCGGCTCGGCTGGCTCGTGCTGCCCGAGGAGCTGGCCGAGCAGGTCACGGACCGCAAGCGCGCGGCCGGCCGGCTCAGCAGCGGTCCTGACCAGCTGGCGCTGGCGGAGTTCATCGAGTCCGGCTTGTACGACCGGCAGGTCCGGCGCGCGCGGCTGGCCTACCGGCAGCGCCGGGACAGGCTCGTCGCCGCGCTTGCCCGTGAGGCGCCGGGGGTAAGTGTCGCCGGCATCGCGGCCGGGCTGCACGCGCTGGTGCTGTT
The DNA here is from genome assembly GCA_030052355.1 of Streptosporangiaceae bacterium. The sequence continues at coordinate 1,235 of JASIGS010000657.1, forward strand.
GCCGGACGGGCAGCAAGAGGACGACGTGGTCGCCCGTGCTGCCCGTCGTGGCGTCGCGCTGCAGGGCCTGTCGGAGTTCAGCGCGGCAGACCAGCAGCGCGGCGCGGCCTTGGTCGTCGGCTACGCGACCCCGCCGCCGCACGCGTTCAGCACGGCGCTGGCCCGGCTCTGCGCGGCCCTGGCGGGTCCCTCGTTGCGCGCCTGAGAAGCAGGGTTATCCATAAGCCCCAAACAGCAGCGTCACCGGTATCGACGGCGTAACCACGATCCCGGTCACTTCATCAAGCGACTTTTCGTTCGGAAGGGGCAATTGGATGGCCTTGCCGACCTTGCCGGTCGCTGCCTGAATCGATTGCAGCGTGTAGCCGGCGCCGACAAGCGCGGTCTTGCCATTAGGCGTGAACGTCACGAACACCGCGGCGACCTTGTCGATCCGCAGGGCTCTGTTAGTGACCAAGTCGACCGGAACGACTCCTCCCGTGCTGAGCACGTAAGCCATTTTGCCATCAGGATCAATGGCGAGACCCGTGGTCGAATCGCAGCCCGCAGGTACGTGCTCGACAATACGGCTCTTCCCCACTCCGATCACCACGGTATGCGCCTTCCAGCACGGTACCGTGAGCTTCACTGGCTTTTCCGCCTTGCCTGTCACCAAATTGACCGGGGTCACGTACTGGCCGGTGAGGACGTAGGCAGTCCGCCCGTTCGGCGCTACTGCCATTTCGCAAAGTCCGTTGGCTTGCGGGGGAAGCTTGATAGTCCTGAGCGGCCTGTCCGTCGCGACGTCGATCGGCACGATGACGTCTGGGGTGTTAGGCACCGCTTCGTAGTAAGCCACAAACGCTCTCGCGCCGTCCGGGCTCATGGCCACGCATGAGTTCTCCGGAATTGACGTTCCCGTGCTCAGGCTGATGGGCTTCTGAGCACGCTGCGAGGCGACGTTGATCAGGCTGACGTCGATCGTGGTGTAGCAGGTATAGTTCGGGCTATTTTTGGCGCCGACACACCGGCCTTCTGGGAAACCAGTCACCGCGACGGTCTTGCTGTTGCCGCTAACCGCAATGGTCGAAGGATCGGGCACTAGCCCCGGCGGCAAAGAGATCTTCTTCAAGACAGTCCCCGTCAGCAGGTTGATCGGCGTGATGTCATTCCGCAGCCGCTGGCTTTGGAAGGGGGATATCGTGTAACCGAATTCGCCGTTCGGCGTTCCCAGCAGTAGGTCGGGGTCGCCATGCATACCAGCGACGCGAATGGGCCGCCCGACTCTCCCGGTTGCGGGCGAGATTGGCGTGATGGCGCCGTCCCCGCCGCTGATATACAGGGTCTTGTCGCCGCGGGCGGCGATGGGCCCGTGGTTGTTGTACAGCCCGACCTTGATGGGACGTCCGGCCCGGAACGTGGCGAGGTTAACCGGCACCACGTCCCCGTTCCCGGCCAGCACATAGGCCGTCCCCGGCGACCCGGCATAACTGCTTGCCGCGCTCGGCGGGTGAGTGACCCCGGTCGCGAGGACCGATGCTGCCGCTATGACGCCGATGCCGGCGACGGAGCCGACAGTGCTCTGGATGCGCCGGCGCCAGCGCAGGCGCTGGCCGGCCATGCGTGATTCCACGATGATCCTCCCGATCGGCCGCTCCGCAGGCGGCTCGGATGACACAGCCTGTTCAAGAAGAGCGTGCAGAGATGTCTCGTCCATGCGGACCCCTCCTCACGTTCGATGCGCGGCCGGCCCCTGGGTCGGCCGGCTCTTGCCCGCCGCTGTTCTCGGCGAGCAGCGGCCGCAGCTTGTCCAGGGCGCGGGCGCTCTGGCTTTTCACCGTGCCGGCCGAGCAGCCCAGCACGGCGGCGGCTTGCTCGACGCTCAGGTCCTCCCAGTAGCGCAGGATGACGACGGCACGGGCCTTCGGGGGAAGCGTCGCCAGCGCCGCCATGACGGCCAGGCGCAGCTCCGGGTCCGGCCGGTCGACCGCCCGCTCCGGCACGTGGCCGGCCAGTACCTCGGTGTGCCGCTTGCGCTTGCTGTCGGCTAAGTAGGCGTTGAGCAGCGTCTTGGTGGCGTAGGCGTTGACCCCGTCGTTCCTGATGATCCGGTGCCAGGAGGCGTACACCCTGGTCAGGGTGACCTGGGCGAAATCCTCGGCGGCATGCCAGTCTCCGCAGAGCAGGAAGGCTGTCCGTCGCAGGCGCGGGAACGCGGCAGCGGCGAACGTGACGAACTCGTCGTCGCCGGTCGTCATCCGAACACGCGCTCCTCCGCAACCCGGCAAGGTCCTCGGTCAGCTGCCGTTACTTAGATAGATTCGGTGGCCAGCCCGTGCGGTTGGAATGGATCCGGAAAAACCGCGAGCCACAGGTGGCGGAAGACCGAAGTATAGATATCTAACTCTTAGATACTAAAAGAATTAGATGTCGACTCCTCTGGTACGCTGGCGCCCATGAGGCCAGCCCGGACCCCGATCGGCCTGCACCTCGCTCACGCGGCGCGGCAGGTAAGCCGTGCCTTCGACGACGCACTCGCGGCGGCGGGCGGCTCTCTGCCGGTCTGGCTGGTGCTGCTCAACCTCAAGGCCCGGCGCCCCTCGAACCAGCGCGAGCTCGCCGAGGCCGTCGGCGTGCGCGAGGCCACCCTCACCCACCACCTCAACGGCATGGAAGCCGGCGGGCTCATCACCAGGAAGCGTGACCCGGGCAACCGCCGTGTCCACGTCGTGGAGCTGACCGACGCTGGTGAGGAAGCGTTCCTGGCGCTGCGCGACGCCGCGTTCGCGTTCGATGGCCAGCTTCGGGCCGGCTTTACCGAGGAGGAGACGGTGCACTTGAGTGGCCTGCTCGACCGGCTCGTCCGCAACGTGGGAGCGCGCACGGACGACCGGGCGCCGTGGACGGGGCTGGCCGGGGGCAAGTAGCCGCGCGAGCGGTTCAGGCGTAAGGACCGCGCGCTATGCCCCGCGCGCCGCAGGATTTGCGCGGCCGCTACGCGACGACTCCGGTGGAGAGGAACGTGCGGTCCAGTACGGCACCCGGTCGTGCGCAGGCCGCCGTCGGAGCCGCCGCCCGGCCGTGTGACGCGTCAGCCGCTCCCGTCCGGCCGGGCCCTGCGCAGGCCGCTGACCGCCATCGCGGCGAACGTCAGTGCCCATGCCGCTGCCGCGACCCACGCCGCGGCGACGCCGATTCCCCGAAGCACCGGCCACCCGGTGACGGTCCCGACCTCGATGCTGGCGACGGAGTACATGCCGGCCGGGAACACGACCATCCATAGGTCGGCGCGGTACCGGAGCGGAGCCGTGCCGCTCAGGTGCCGTCGGCAGCTGCGCACCGCGAGCAGCGGTAGCAGGCTGCTGGCGATGGCCCAGGAGGCTGTGGCGATGACCGTGAGCGCGAACGTTCCGATCGTCGCCGGCCCGGCAGCCGCGAGGCGCAGCTGGGCAGCTGCAAGCGCAGTGATTGACGCGGCACCCATCGCGACCCAGTACGAGGCCGTTGGCTCGCACGCCGGCAGGCCAATGGCGCGCAGGCGTAGTGCGACCGTCGTGCTGACCGCGACGTATCCGAACGCGCCGAGCAGCAAGGCCGTCGTTCCCGCCCACGACGCGAGCGCCGCGGGCAGCATGCCGCCGGAGCGGAGGAACGCGGCGGCGATGGCTAGCGACTGGGTACCCACGACGCACAGGTACCAGGTTCCGCTGACGTCTTTGACGCGGACCGGTCCGCCGGCGGCTAGCCGGAACGGCAGGATCGAAGCCAGCAGCAGCCAGACAGCGAACGCCGCCGCGGCGAACGCGGCGGCAGCGGCTGTCAGGCCGCTATCGGCGAGCCGGGCGCCGACGACGTCGAGCGCGGCCACCACAGCGAACGAGGTGAACGCACGGCTGGCGTCACGCAGCTCGCCAGCCGGCCCACCGGGAGACGCGATCGCGCTGGTCAAGTTGGCCAGGGCGATGACGCAGAAGCAGCCGAGCGCGACGAAGAGCAGCGCGGTCGATAGCAGGCCGCTGTGCACCCGGAGCAGCGCGATCGAGACGATTCCTGTCGCCATCACCACGGCGAACCACGCCGGCCGAGCGGTGCGGCCGGCGTCTGCCACGGCGCTGCGCCCACGGCCGTTCAGCGCGTCCACCGCCCGTGTCGTGGTTGCCTGACTGGGTTCCGGCACCTGGCAAATATATCGCTGCACGATATTGGTCGGCTCCGCGGCTTGACAGGAAGGCCGGGCGGGCGCGTACGATTTATATCGTAGCACGATATAAATGGGAGGCACATCATGTACTCGGTTCCGCATCCGTCGCCGCTGCCGCCCGACCCGGCGCGGCAAGGCGCCGTCTCGCCCTTGCCGTCTGATCCGTCGGCCGGTCCGGGGGGAACGTCACCGCTGCCGTCCGATCCAGCCTGGCCTGGTCGGGTGCGCCAGGAACTGGCGGTTCCTCCCGCCCGCTAGCGCGCAATCCTCGCGCGCCCCGCGGACGTCTATGCTGACCGCAGGCGAGCCCCAACCAGGCAGTGAGGACCGTGCGAGGACCGTGCGTCAGCTCACCCGCGAGGATTATGAGGACCTGCTGGCCTTCCGGGCCAGTCTGCGCCGGTTCCAGCACTGGAGCGAGCAGAAGGCACGCGAGGCGGGCCTTACCCCTGCGCAGCACCAGCTGCTGCTCGCGATCAAGGGCCATCCGCAACCGAACGGCCCGACGATAAGCGACCTGGCTGGGTACCTGCTGCTCCGCCACCACAGCATGGTTGAGCTCGTGGACCGCGCCCAGGACGCCGGGCTCGTCCAGCGATTCGGCGACGACGGGGACGGGCGGGTCATCCGGGTCAGGCTCACCGCCGACGGCGAACGTCGGCTGAGCCAGCTCACTCCTGCGCACCTTGACGAGCTCGAGCAACTCGCACCGGTACTTGACCAGCTCGTCGCGCGCTGGCACCGGCCAGACGGCGCCTGACCAGATCGGGCGTTCCCTCCTCCTGAGGATGCACTGCGCCGCTCGCCTTCGATAGCGGCTGCCTGGACGTCGGCAACCCGACAGTGCGCGTGTCGGCGACGTGACAGACCGCAGCAGAGCGCGCGGCGATGCTGAGTGCAGTTGGTTCTGACGGCCGGTGATCAGGTCGCCGGCCAGCGCGGGAGTTCGGTGGCAGTAGCCGGACTCGAGGAACCAGTCACCAGAGGAGGGGCTGATGTCGTGGTTCTGGTTGAACATCCCGCTGGCGCTCGTGTTTTTCGGGGCTTGGTGCGGGATCCCGCTGTACATGGTGCTGAAGCATCCCAGCTGGTCTCATCACCCGGCTGACAGCATCGCTGTCGAGGTCGAAGTCGAGACCCCGACCGCAGGCGGGATGGTCGTCGCTGTTGCAGAGTCAATCACCATGGCGGCCGTCACTGAGTGAGTGCCCCTGAAGCCAACGATCACAGGAGGGGGCGGCGGGCGCCCGGCGAACTGCCGCTGGGTGCCCGCCGGTGCCTTCGGCACCGGGAGACTAGCTGGGCACGCGGACGGCGCGGGCCCACGTCGGCGCGTCAGGCGCGTCGTCGCCGAGCAGGCCGACAACAACCTTGCTGCCCCGCGGCGGCTCGTCCGGCCACGGCGTGTAGCCGTCGGTGAGCACCACGATGACGGCCGGCCTGGGCCGGAGGGCACTGGCAGCCGCGATGCCCGCGCCCATGTCGGTACCGCCGCCGCCGACGAGTGCGACCTGACGCGCCGCGCTAACCCGCTGCGCGGGACCGACCGCCGTGTCGCAGGCGAGCACGCGCAGGCTGCGCGCCATGCCAAGGGTGCCGAGGAGGCCCTCCACCTCGGCCAGCGAGGCGGCCAGCAGCTCGTCCGACATGCTGCCGGAGGTGTCGCAGACGACGGCTACCTCCGGTACCGGCCTGCGCAGCGCTGGCAGCACAACGTTCCCTGCCGCGGCCGCGCGGCGGGACGGACGGCGGTAGCTGTAGTCCACCGCTCCCGCCGTGTCAGCAACCGCCTTGCGCAGTTCTGCGGCGAGTGCCCGCCGCCAGTCCACCTTCGGCTGGAGCACTTCCGACGCCCAGCGCAGCAAGCCGGCTGGCACGGTACCCGGCTGCTTGCCGGCCGCCACGCACTGCTGGGCGACCAGCCGCTGCAGCAGCCGAGCCTGCCAGGGCGGCAGCGTCTCGGGCTGCCCGCCTTGCCACTGCCGGCCGAACCCGTCCGCGCCGCTGCCGCAGTCCAGCCCGACAGCCCCGGCCATGCCGTCAGCGTCGCCGTCGTCCGCAGCCACTCCGGGCCGGGGGCCAGGAGTCGCCGACCGTTGCGAGCTGAAGTACTGCTCGGCGAGCTGGCCAGGCGTGCAGCCGAGATGGCGCGGCAGGACCGGGTCGCCGGGCAGCTGCAGGCCCGCGGGCACCAGGTCGTCGTTGATCTCGGCGTCGGCAGCGCGTACCCACGTTCGCGACTCGTCCTGCCGGACGCCCGCCACGCCGGCCCGAAGGCCGTGCTCGCGCAGCAGGTGGCAGACGTGGTGCACGAGCACGCTGCCGAACTGCGCCGGCGTCCAGCTCGCCGTCAGCTCAGGGTCGGCCCAGAGCCGCCAGCCGGGATCCACCGCGACGGTCCCGATACCGGCAGCGGCCACAACCCGGGCGCCGAAGATCCCGCTGGCCAGGTAGGGGTAGTGGGCCGCAGCCCAGAGCCGGGCCGATGGCAGGCCCGCCAGCCCTTCCTGCTGTACCTGCCCGGTCTGCGCGCGGTCGGCGCCGTCCATCAGTGCAGCAGTCCGGCGTCGCGCAGCACCGGCGCGAACAGCCGTACCTCGGCCGGCAGCGGCACGCCGTCGGGGCGGCACCTGGCGAGCACGCGCGCAGCGACGGCTGCGACATCGGGCGCAGAGTTCGCCGCGACACCGAGCACCCGCCAGCCGGCCTGCCAGCGGGCAGCCGTGGGGTCGGCCTCGACCACCGCGGCCACGGCGGCGACGGCCGCGTAGGCCCTGTCCGCGCGCTTGGGCAGCCGGAACGCGGACGGGTCGGCCAGGACGGCCTCGGGATCGGGCAGATCCATCTCCAGCAGCCAGGCCAGGAACTCCGCGCCAGCTCCGTCGCCGACCGCGCCGACCACCAGAGCGGACCGCGCTTCGCCGCTGACGCCGGCCGCCCCGCTTGCCGCCCACAGCCGTCCGGCCATCTCCCACGTGCGGGGGCTCGGCCAGCCGCGGCCCGCGCTGGTCGCGTCGGCAGGC